>CAUQUX010000007.1:0-18120 GCA_963521235.1 uncultured Veillonella sp.
GAAATCTTTGCTATGTCCCAACAATTCGGTGCTGACCCTAAAGAAGTATACGATATCATTGTAAAAGAAGGTCGTGTATCTATGTTAGCAAGTTCTGTAGCACGTAAAAAAGCAGCTCGTTTCATCATTGAGAATGCTAAAGGTGCTGAAAAAGCTGAATAATTGCTAATACAGGTGCATGTATAAGAGGTGTTAGATGTCTATGTATGTGCCAATCGTAGTCGAACAAACTGGTCGTGGAGAACGATCCTACGATATTTATTCTCGTTTATTGAAAGATCGAATCATTCTGTTGAGTGGTCCTATTGATGATACGGTTGCTAATAGCATCGTAGCACAATTGTTGTTCCTAGAGTCTGAAGATCCAGATAAAGATATCCATTTATATATTAATAGCCCTGGTGGTGTTGTCACTGCAGGTATGGCAATTTACGATACGATGCAGTACATTAAACCAGATGTATCTACGATTTGCGTAGGTTCTGCGGCTAGTATGGGTTCTTTGTTACTGACAGCGGGTGCTCCAGGTAAACGATATGCGTTACCACACTCTCGGATTATGATTCACCAACCTTTGGGCGGTGTCCAAGGGCAAGCTTCTGAAATTGAAATTCACGCTCGTGAAATATTGCGTTTACGGGAAGAATTGAATGGCGTGTTGGCGCATCATACAGGTCAATCTATAGAGGTGATTGCAAAAGATACAGATCGTGATAACTTCATGTCTGCACAGGATGCAAAAGACTATGGATTGATTGATGAAGTGTTAACTCGTTCGTCCGTACCAGGAAAATAAGGAGGCACGGGTTTGAACAAAGACGATAAAGAGAGACGTTGCAATTTTTGCGGTAGAGCAGAAACGGAAGTGGAACGATTAATAGCAGGTCCTAATGTATTCATTTGTAATGAATGTATTGATGTTTGCCAACATATTATCGATGAAGACAAAGTTGAAGAACTACCCGCAACATTTGATTTGAATGAGATTCCAACTCCAAAAGAAATTAAAGCACATCTTGATCAATACGTGATTGGTCAAGATGATGCTAAAATTTCCTTGTCAGTGGCGGTCTATAACCATTATAAACGCTTACAACATGATAATCTGATTGATGATGTAGAACTACAAAAGTCCAATGTACTATTTATTGGACCTACTGGTAGTGGTAAAACATTATTGGCTCAAACATTAGCAAAAATGTTACAAGTACCATTTGCTATGGCAGATGCTACTAGTTTGACAGAGGCAGGCTATGTAGGGGAAGACGTAGAAAATATTCTTCTCAAACTCATTCAAGCTGCAGACCATGATATAGAGCTAGCAGAACGCGGTATTATCTACATTGATGAAATCGACAAAATTGCTCGTAAGTCAGAAAATCCATCCATCACTCGTGATGTGTCAGGGGAAGGAGTGCAACAAGCACTACTGAAAATCCTAGAAGGAACCGTTGCCTCTGTACCACCACAAGGCGGACGGAAACATCCAAATCAAGAGATGTTACACTTAGATACAACAAATATTTTGTTTATTTGCGGTGGCGCCTTCGATGGAATGGAAAAAGTAATCACGAAGCGTACAGCAAAGAAAACATTAGGTTTTGGTGCAGATATCCAAAAGAAAGAGGAAAAAGACGTAGGCTCTATCTTGAAGGAAGTAGTACCAGAAGATTTACAAAAATTCGGGTTAATTCCTGAGTTTATCGGACGATTGCCAGTGATGGTTACGCTCAGCCCACTTGATGAAGAGGCATTAATTAAAATTTTAACAGAGCCTAAAAATGCATTGACTAAGCAATATGAAAAAATGCTATCTTTAGATGATGTAAAATTAGTCTTTGAATCAGCGGCGCTTCATGAAATTGCGAAGGAAGCCTTGGAACGCAATACGGGAGCACGCGGATTACGGGCCATTATCGAAAAAGTTATGAAACGCGTGATGTACGAAGTACCATCTATGAAAGATGTAAAAGAATGCATCGTTACAGAGAAAGCGGTTCGTGGCGAAGAAGAGCCAATACTCAATAAATGAGTCCACGCTGAAGAAATCAGATAGTAAAGGCAAAGAAACTCATTTCAAAGGCGGAATGAGTTTCTTTTTATCATATAGTACTGGGAGGTTCAATGGAAACTAAACCTATGACATTACCGATGGTTCCACTACGTGGGATGGTCGTATTTCCCAAAGTAGTGACGCAACTAGATATTGGTCGTACCACATCTGTACAAGCTGTCAAAGCAGCCATGGATCAAGATCAATATTTGGTCGTATCTACTCAGAAAGATGAAAGTATCGAAACTCCTACCTTGGAAGAATTAGGCAGGGTCGGGACGATTGTTAAAATAAATCAAATGCTCCGTTTGCCAGGAGGCGTGGTGCGCATATTGGTGGAAGGTGTAACTCGTGTTAACATCGATTCCATCATAAGTACAGATCCTTTTTATGCGGCAGCAGTGACACCATTGGAAGCCATTCATGAAGATCCAATGGAGGAAGAAGCGTATCGCCGTATTTTACAATCTAAATTTGCACAATGGGTAGAGGTTATTAAACCGACAACAGATGAAGGTCTTGACCAAGTATTAGGCAGTGCAGATGCCAGTGAATGGGCAGATCAAGTGGCGTTCTTAGTGCCTGTTCAAGCAAAAGTACGCCAAAGCATTTTAGAAGAATTATCCGTCAGCCGTCGTTTGAATATGGTTGTTGGTATATTAAATACAGAATTACAAATTAATGACATGGAAAACTCCATTAATAACCAAGTTCGTCAATCTATGGAAAAGGCACAGAAAGAATATTTCTTGCGAGAAAAAATCCGTGCGATCCATGATGAACTAGGGGATAAAATGGATCCTGATCAAGAGGCAGAAGAATTACGGGAACAGTTAGCTAAGCTAGAATTGCCAGAGGATATCCATGGGCGTATCGACAAAGAGATAACTCGTTATAGCCGTATGCCACAAATGATGCCAGAGTCTAATATTTTGCGCAACTACATTGATTGGTTATTGCAATTACCTTGGAATACGTTGTCTGATGATCGTCTAGAATTGAAAGAAGCTAGCGATGTGCTCGATGGTGATCATTATGGTTTAGAAAAAATTAAGAAACGTATTTTAGAGTTCTTAGCAGTTCGTAAGTTATCTGGTAAACAAGGTGGTTCGATTCTATGTTTAGTAGGACCTCCAGGGGTGGGTAAAACATCTTTAGCCAGCTCTATTGCAAAAGCGATGAACCGTGAGTTTATTCGTGCTTCTTTAGGTGGTGTTCGAGATGAAGCTGAAATCCGAGGCCATCGTCGTACCTATGTAGGAGCCTTGCCAGGTCGTATGATTCAAGGACTTAAAAATGCAGGGACTCGTAATCCTGTATTCTTGCTTGATGAAATTGATAAACTAGCATCCGATTATAAAGGGGATCCATCCTCTGCCTTATTAGAAGTGTTAGACCCTGAGCAAAATAGTACATTCAGTGATCATTATATTGAAATTCCATTTGATTTCTCCGATGTATTCTGGATTACTACTGCGAATGTGGCAGGTAATATTCCAAGACCATTATTGGATCGTATGGAAATCATTGAATTGAGTAGCTATACAGAGGAAGAAAAGTTAGAAATTGCTAAACGCTATTTAGTACCAAAACAAATTGAAAAACATGGGTTGCAAGGCCAAGGTGTGAAACTATCTGATGCTGTGTTAAAACGTGTGATTTCTGAATACACTCGTGAAGCCGGTGTTCGTACACTGGAAAAAACAATTGCTAAAATTTGTCGTAAATTAGCCTATGCAGTTGTGACAGACGGTGAAAAAGCTCCTAAAGTAACGGTAAAAAATTTAGAAGACTATTTAGGTACTCCGAGATTTATAGAAGAATCCCGTGAAAAGCAAGCACAAGTAGGTCTTGTCTATGGTTTGGCATGGACCTCTGTAGGCGGTGTGGTATTACCATGTGAAGCCACAACTATGCAAGGTGCAGGTAAATTAAATCTTACTGGTAGCCTAGGCAAGGTCATGCAAGAATCTGGTCAAGCAGCGATGTCCTACATTCGTCATCGTCAAACAGAATTGAAATTACCAGAAAAATTCCATAAGGAATTAGATATTCACGTTCACTTACCAGAGGGAGCTACACCTAAGGATGGTCCATCTGCCGGCATTACGATGACCTTGGCTATCGTATCTGCATTGACTGGTAGAAAAGTACGATCTGATATTGCCATGACTGGGGAAATTACTTTACGTGGTAGAGTGTTGCCAATCGGTGGCTTGAAAGAAAAATTATTAGCTGCCCTTCGTTACGGTGTGAAAGAAGTACTGATTCCTGAAGGCAATAAAAAGGATATTCAAGACTTACCAGATATCGTGAAAGAAGGCTTGATCATTACACCTGTAAAAACGATGGAAGAAGTATTAGAAAAGGCATTGCTATGAAGAAGAAACCAGCAGTAAAACGCCATCCAAAACCAGTGTATACTAAAAAAGAAATCGGTGGTCCACGCATTATTGCAGCAAAATATATAGCGTCTGCAGTGAAGGCAGATCAATACCCAGAAGGTGATACCATAGAAATTGCCTTCTTGGGCCGTTCTAATGTAGGGAAGTCCTCTTTGATTAACTCCTTATGTAATCATAGAGGATTAGCACTGGTGAGTGGCACGCCAGGTAAAACGAAAACGATTAATTTCTTTAGCATAGAATCAAAAGAAGAGTTACCAGATGAAATGGAACGTCGCTTTGATTGGTTTTTGGTGGATTTACCCGGTTATGGATATGCTAAAACAGGTGGATCCAATACCAACATCTGGTCTTCTTTCATTGCCAATTATATTTTACAAAGTGAACGGATGATGCTATTGTGTTTGCTCATTGATGGTCGTCATCCAGAATTGCCTATCGATAAAGAGGCCTTTGACTGGTTGCAATCCCATGGGGTTTCTTTGCAAATAGTGGTAACAAAAGCAGATAAATTAAAAATGAACGAACGACAAAAACAGCTACGGATCATTGAAGAACGATATCCAACGGGCTATCCACCTATTTTGTATAGTTCTTTAAAGCATACCGGTCGTGACCGTTTATTAGCACGTATTAATACAGTTTTATTGGGGGAAGAGGAATGAGCATTCTTACAGATGCACAAATGAAACTACGAGTGTCTAACGACTTAGCACACGTAGAAACATATTTGCAACAATCTCTACAAACTGGTGCAGAAGATTTTAATGCACTCATTCGTCCTCTTTCAGCAGGGGGCGGTAAGCGATTACGGGCACAGCTGTGTTTGTTAATTGCTTTAAGTGGTGAGTCTAAACAAGAAGACCGAGTTCGTATGGCAGCAGCTATTGAAATGTTGCATTTGGCCACACTCATCCATGATGATGTGTTGGACCAAGCGGAAGTGAGACGTGGTGTCACTGCGATTCATTGTACAAAAGGCAACAAGGTGGCGATCCTCAGTGGCGATTATTTGTTTGCGAAAGCCTTTGGCATTGTAGCTGAAATCGGTTCTATTCCATGCTTAACTATTTTTTCTGAAATTATTTCTGCCTTGGTAGAAGGCGAATTTATGCAAATGGAAGATGTGTACCGCTTGGATCAAGGTACAGACCGATATCTTTTAAAAACACAAAAGAAAACAGCGGATTTCATTGAAGGCTGCTTGGCATTAGGTGGCATTCTTGGTGGATGGTCAGAAGAGCATATTTCATTATTGCGTACCTATGGTCATGGATTAGGGATGGCATTCCAAATCACAGATGATGTGATGGACTATCGTGAGCAAACAGTCACTACCGGTAAGCCAGTCGGTAAAGATGTGAAAGAAGGTATTTTGACCTATCCATTATTGTCTATCGTAAGGCCTGACAATACAACGCATGTAAGGACTATGATTGAAGACATTCGCAATGGAAAAGATACAAAGGAATTGTTGGAGTATGTAACTGCGAAAGGTGGTATCGATCAAGCCTTAGCCCTTGAGGCGACATACCGCAAACAGGCGAAGACAGCGTTACAACAATTGCCATCTTTTAAAGGAAAAGATATTTTAGAAACTGTTCTTGAAAAATTATCAAACCGTAAGGTGTAGCATGAAAGAATTTCAAGTAAAAGACTTTGAAATGAGCGCCAAACGTCCGTCATTGAATAGTGTCATAGCACAAAAAAAGCGTCTTGCTCAACAACAGGTAGAGCAAGACGCCTTGTTGCAAAATGACACTTATACAGAAACAGAAACCAAGCTGATGGAAGAAGCGGCATCTATGTCTATTATAGATCATTTAGATGAGCTTAGGATGCGCTTGATGGTGATTATCATAGCGATTATCATTGGCACTTTAGGCGCATATTATTATGTAGAGGATATTCTGCAAATCTTGGTCGCTCCAGCAGGAAAATTATATTATACAAAACCAACAGAAGCCTTTTTCACATATATGAAGATTTCTTTGGTGGCAGGCTGCATTCTGTCTAGTCCTATTTGGTTCTATCAAGTATGGGCGTTCATCGTCCCAGCCTTATCGAAAGGCGAGAAGAAAGTCACCTTTATGGTGGTGCCTACGGCAGTTACCTTATTTGTAGTAGGGGTACTATTTTCCTATTACTTAGTATTGCCTATGGCTATCCAATTTTTTATTGGATTTGGTACAGATGAATTGCAACCTTTATTTTCCATTGGACAGTATATTGATTTTGTCATCGCCTTTATTTTGCCATTTGGGATTACCTTTGAATTGCCGCTAGTACTGATTGCATTAGGGGTCATCGGGATTCTTTCATCAGAGCGATTACGGCAGTATCGGAAGATGTTTATCTTGTTAGCGTTTATTATAGGTGCGGCTATTTCACCAACGCCAGATATGTTGTCACAAACTATGATTGCAGGTCCTATGATTTTACTGTATGAAATCAGTTATGGTATATTACGATATATTGTGAAAGTATGAGTATACGGTTCATATTACTTTCATAATCGTAGTGTATACTGTGGGGGAAACTATTTAGTGTGTATAAAGGATACAGTATGAAACGACGGATAATCATAGGTATCCTAATAGTTTGTGCCATTGTTTCTATAGGGGGCAGTACATGGTATTGGTATCAGTCGAAACAGGAAACAGTTTCTACAATGATATCATCTACGGACACAGAACCTGTGACGATAAAGAAGGTGCCTTTACTAGAAGTAAAAGTTGTACCCACAGAACCAGACAAAGCAGAACCAAGCGATGGATCGGATCCTATATTAGTGGATGCTAAAGGGGCCGTGAATCTGTATAAGAAACAATATCCAACAGCACAGATTAAAGGGATAACATTTGAAGAACAAGATGGACGTAAAAGCTATGAAGTAGAAGGTGTCTCATCGGAGATGGGTCATAGCGTGATGATTGATGCCATGACAGGCCAAGTCTTGCGGGCTGCGGTAGATACAGCAGAACCAGAGATGAAAGAGGCGGTATCCATCGATTTAGGAAATGTCATCAACCCGGATGAAGCGAAAGAAGTGGCGATTACTATGTTAGGTAGTGAGGCGCGTTTAGTTCGTTGGGAGCTAGAGACAAAAGGATATATGGCTCGATACCATATGGTGTTAGAGATACATGGTGATACGATGTATGTTACCATTGATGCTAACTCCAGTCAGGTTATCGAAGTGACAAAAGAACGATAAAAGCTATTCATTCCTTGCGGATTGAATAGCTTTTTTGTCATTATGAAGATAGTAAGGGATCAAGGATGCCATTATCGATAAACGCCTGTTCTCTATCACGGCAGGTACCACAGGTATGGCAAGGAGTATCGCCACCTTCGTAACACGACCATGTGAGATGGTACGGAACTTGTAATCGTAGGCCTTCTTGCACAACCTGAGATTTGTTCATGTCATTAAGAGGGGCATAGAGACGTACTTTGTGATAGGAACCAATGTAAATAGCTTCGTTCATATGGTGGTTAAAGTCTGGGCGACAGTCTGGATAGGCATTGCCAGCGGCATCGTCAGCATGTGCGCCAATATAAATTGTGACTTCCTCATCTGGGTACAGGCTGAGAGCCAAGCTAGCCGCCATAGATAAAATGAGTCCATTTCGGAATGGCACATAGGTAGACACTGAACCAGTTTCTGCAATTTGTTCACCATAGGTGCGGTGGTCGATACTTTCACTAGAGGAGGATAAGAGAGAAGA
Source organism: uncultured Veillonella sp. (assembly GCA_963521235.1). Classification (GTDB taxonomy): domain Bacteria; phylum Bacillota; class Negativicutes; order Veillonellales; family Veillonellaceae; genus F0422. The sequence goes on from CAUQUX010000007.1 coordinate 8,190, forward strand.
ATTAGAATAGGACATGACTTGCGCCACATCAAGTTCGTAATGAGGTACGCCATAGTAGTGAGCAATGGCTTTGGCGGAATCTAATTCTTTTTTATGCTTTTGTCCATACCAAATGGAAAGAGCGCTCACGTTGTCTGAGCCAAGGGCATCGATGGCCATGGCTAAACAGGTGGTGGAATCTACCCCACCACTAGATAATACTAATGCTTTCATAGAAAACCTTTCATAGCTACAAAAAAATTATAAGAGAGTACTGACATAGAACGGATGTTGTACTATAATAGTAAGGATAAGATTGTTGTAAAAGGAGATACTATGCGTTTACGTAGAAAACCATGGATTGATGAAGCAATCCTTGCATATGATAAGTATACTGTACTAGAGAATCACGAAGTTTTCAAGGGCAAATGGCGTGAAAGTTTCGAGGACCCATCTAAACCATTATACATGGAATTAGGAACGGGAAAGGGGAAATTTATTGCTGGCATGTGTGCAGCTCATCCAGAAGCAAATTTCGTTGGTTTCGAGGTACAAATTGGCGTGCTGTACTATGCAGCTCAAAAACTGTATGAGCAACAAGCACAGAATGGTAAAGTGAGTCTGTTTGACATTGCCGGTATTGAAGAGGTAGTGGCACCTGGCGAAGTGGATCGGTTTTATATTAACTTCTGTGATCCTTGGCCAAAGGCAAAACACGCGAAACGTCGGTTGACTTATCATACGTTCCTAGATCGGTATGCGCGATTGTTAAAAGACAATGGAGAAATCCATTTCAAGACAGATAATGAAGGATTATTTATGTTCTCCTTAGAGGAATTTGAAAATTCTGGTTGGACATTAAAGAATGTAAGCTATGATTTACATAGTACGGATATGCCAAATGTGCGCACTGAATACGAAGAAAAGTTTAGTGCAAAAGGGCAGCCAATTTTCCGCTTAGAGGCGATTAAGCCAACTAAAGGAAGTGATACGACAGATGCAGGAGAATAGTAGTTCCCCTAACAAAAATCCCGGTATATTTCAGCAGCTTAGAGCCCTGTATAAACGCATTATTAAACATGATGGACAAGGTATATTGGTGCCGCTGTTCGGTATTATTTTGATAGGTTTTTTGAATGGTTATAGTGCAACCTATACGACGACCCTGCAAGGGGGCGATAACTGGAGACCGTTTTGGCTCCTCCTAGGCAAGCAAGCAGTATTCTTGCTGGTAGGCTTTTTAGTGGCTTGGGCATTGTATCGCTTTGATTATCGTAGATGGGGAGACCCCAAAGTACAACGTAACCTGTTGATATGTTTACTAGTCCTCATGGGCATTGTCTTTATCCCTTTTCTCGGACATGGTGCAAACGGAGCTCGACGGTGGATTAGTTTACCTCTAGGATTAACAGTACAGCCATCGGAGTTTGCAAAATTAGCGGCCATGCTTTGGGCAGCCTATCGTATTGATATACAAGTAAAGCGACAGGGTATTATGTATTTGTTTGAGCCTCATGAATGGGGACAATATAAACGATTACGATGGCTTTGGAACCTATGGGCCTTTATCACATTTCAGCTCAATCGATTGTGGAAACGGTTTCGAGGGACACCTGGGAAATTACATCCCAACCTGCTGTTGCCATCGGCCTTTGCCGTACCCATTCTATATGCTGTGATTACCATGCTGCAACCAGACATGGGCACAGCTGTACTGATTTTATTATTTCCTACAGTCATGACGTTTTGTGTAGGCTATCGAAAATCGGACTTGAAATATTTGGCGGTAGTATTTGTTTTCCTTGTTGGGCTTGCGTATTTGTTGGTTCGCTATACGGAATATCGTTGGCTACGTGTGGTAGCTTTCTATGATCCATGGTCAGATACAACGGTCAATGGGTATCAGGTAACTCAAAGTATACTCAGTGTATCTATTGGGGGATTCTGGGGAGAAGGATTTACGAAAGGAATTTCTAAATATAATTACTTGCCAGAAGCTCATACAGACTTTGCCTTTTCGATTTTTTCTCAAGAATTTGGCTTTTTAGGCGTTTGCTTGGTAGCTTTTTTCTTCTTATGGTTTACGAAATATGGTCTGTCCATTGCTCGTCAATCTAGAGATGTATTAGGTCAAATATTAGGTATAGGACTTACATTTTTTATTACAATTCAGGCATTTTTTAATATTGCTATGGTGGTAGGTTTAGTGCCGGTAACGGGGGTTCCTTTGCCATTCATTAGTTATGGTGGTTCTTCCTTGGTTACGAACTTTGCAGTTATAGGAATATTATTAAATATAGCGCGTCGTAATGAATACGCACGCAAACAAATTGGAATGACGCAAGAGGTATCCTCCATCGGGGATGAAACTCGACATCGTTTCAAACCTAAGTCTTAATGTTTTAAGTGTGATTCACACAGAAAGAGAGGCAACATGAAGGATTTTATTGATGTTCACGAGCGCCCGTCTTTTGCTAAGTTATTGCCACTTAGCTTCCAGCATTTATTTGCTATGTTCGGGGCCACTGTATTAGTACCGTTCTTATTACATGTTGATCCAGCTACGTCATTATTTATGAACGGGATTGGTACGATTTTGTACTTATTAATTTGTAAAGGTAAAATTCCATCTTATTTAGGATCTAGCTTTGCTTTTATTGGACCTGTAGGTGCTGTAGTTGCCTCTGGTATGACATATGGAGCAGCACAAGGTGGTTTCATTGCCTTTGGTGTGTCTTTCATGTTATTAGCATTGTTAGTGAAATTCATTGGTATTAAATGGATTGATGTATTATTCCCACCAGCAGCGATGGGTGCCATTGTTGCCGTAATTGGTTTGGAGGTAGCGCCAGTAGCGATGGGCATGGCAGGCATTATTGGTGATCAATGGCAAACATTGGGGATGACACACGAACAAGTATTGTTCTTATCCATTTTCTCCTTAGCAGTGACGATTTTAGGGACTGTGTTATTCCGCGGATTCTTGGCAGTTATTCCTGTCTTGATTGGTGTTGTATCCGGCTATATCGCAGCTGCTATTATGGGCGTTGTAGATTTTACAAGTGTAGCGAATGCACCTTGGTTTGCATTCCCGCATTTCTATGAACCAGAATTTAACATTAACGCTATTTTAATGATTATGCCAGCATTATTCGTAGTATTTGCTGAACATGTAGGTCACGTAGTGGTAACTAGTAACATCATTGGTCGTGATTTAATGAAAGACCCAGGATTGAGCCGTTCTTTATTTGCAGACGGTTTATCTAATGTGTTATCTGGTTTATTTGGTGCGACACCGAATACAACATATGGTGAAAATATTGGTGTTATGGCCATCACTCGTGTATTCAGTACATTTGTCATTGGCGGAGCTGCAGTACTTGCGATTGCTTTCTCCTTCATTGGTAAAGTAGCTGCGTTGATCCATGCTATCCCTGTACCAGTTATGGGGGGTGTAAGTATTTTATTATTCGGTATTATTGCAGCCTCTGGATTGCGTATGTTAGTAGAACGTAAAGTTGACTACACAAAATCCTCTAATTTAATTTTGTCCTCCGTAGTACTTGTTGTTGGTTTAAGTGGTGCGAAATTAGCGATTGGACCAGTTGTATTACAAGGCATGGGCTTAGCAACAGTAACAGCTATCTTGTTGAGCGTGATGTTTGCTATCTTCCGTAAAACAGGATTGGGAAATGCGGAACTCAAAGATTAATCTTGCTCCGCTATGTAGCCTGAGGTGATCTTAACTAAATATTGCAAAAGGGAAGAGCACGGTATACTCCTCACAAACGGTATTTCATAATGTTTGTTCGGAGCACACCGTGCTCTTCTTCGATTTATGTCATGTAGATAGTAAGGAACACCACGAGGCTACTACGCATAACTGCGATTCTATGGAAGAATAAAAAAGCTGTTACCTATTTGGTAACAGCTTGCTCTGGCGGAGAGGGTGGGATTCGAACCCACGGCCCCTTGCGGAGTCACTGGTTTTCAAGACCAGCTCCTTAAACCACTCGGACACCTCTCCATGTATAAAACTATAATATAGTCTATCATTGTGGGCGCTGATTTGTCAATAAGGAATATGTATAACAGAATCTAAGTAGGGGGTCTGCATTTTTGATATAAAGGGATATTTACCTTATTTATTGCAAGTGATAGGGGAAATGGGCCAAAGGATGTCCCTAATAAATTAAATAGTAATAGAAGACGTTAATGATTCTATACATATCAACTTTCATTTGCTAACTCACAGTATTTATTATAAAATATAAGTATAGAAAAGGAATTTTCAAGTCTATGTCGAATATAATATGATATAGACACAGATTACATAGTAGAACAGTGACGATATGGAGGAGGTCTTACTATGGTGGAATATAAAAGAATAATTGTTCCTGCAGATGGATCGGAAAATGGTAAAAGAGCGTTAGAGCATGCGTTAGCGATTGTGAAACGTAATGATGCAGAATTGATTTTAGTGCATGTAGCAAACATTGTATCTGCAATTTCTAATTTTGACCAAACTCCAATCAGTGGTGGTTATGTATCTGAACAAATTGCAGAAGATATGGAAGAAACTGGCAAAAAAATCTTAAGTGAAGTAGCGGAAGAAGTGCCAGCTGATATGAAAGTAAAATGCGTCTTTGAAGTGGGGTCTCCTGGCCCTGCTGTGTTGGCAGTTGCTAAAAAATATGATGCAGATTTAATTGTTATGGGGAGCCGTGGATTAGGACCTTTAAAAGGTTTATTTATGGGTAGTGTAAGTAGTTATGTAACTAGTCATTCCACATGTCCAGTATTGATTGTTAAATAATAGGATACAAGGCTTTGTTCTCTGAGCAAAGCCTTTTTTTATGGAGAGGCTTATGAATGTAAAACATATACGTTGGTTACATAGGGAACTTGAGCAATGGCAAGAAGAAGGGCTGATTTCAGAAGAACAGAGTCGTCAGTTACAGGCAAAATATGGGTTTATTCCTAAAGAGGGACCCTCTTGGACACGATTAATTACAGTCTTAGGAGGTGCGGCACTCATCTTACTAGGGATTATCTTACTCTTTGCAGGCTATTGGTATGGCTTTTCACCGAATGGGCGCTTCGATTGGTCCTTGGTCATTTTATTGCTAGCCATTACCATTGTAGGCGGTGGCGTATGGAAAGCCAAGCCAGCTAGTATGGTTGCTGAGGCGATTACCGTGATTTATATGGTGATATTGACTACAGCAACATTATTAGTAGCAGATACATACTATACGGGAGAACATATTGGATTATATGTATTGATTATCCTATGTTGTTCATTACCCATTATTTATATCTTAGATTCTGCCTTGGGGATGATACTGTACCTCATTGGCGTGTTGGGGTGGAGTTTTTCTAGCCATCCTTTAAATGCTTGGGTTGGTCCCGCTGCTGTAGGCGGTCTTTTACTAGTAGCAGTGCCCTATTACATTCGTCGTTTTGGGGCGTACCACCAGGTGAAAGATCCTTTGCTAGTATCCGTGTCTTGGGCGTTCGTAGGGGCTATTTTTGGAGAAGTATTTTTTACTTTATCTACCTATGAACCACAAATGAATTTATTTTTTATCAGCGTTTTGGGGGCTGTTACGTATGGCTTAGGCACGTTGGAAAAGAAAATTGCCCTCCTAGCATTGCCTTGTAAAGGGGTGGGTGCTATTGCGTTGCTATATACGATTGTAGAAGGTACGTACATCAGTACTTGGATTCGTATTGGTGAAAGTACGATGGCATGGTGGCTATGGGTATGTATGCTATTAAGTTTAGGTGTAGCATTTCTGGTGTTGCGACGCTTGGTACTAGCAAAACGTATTGAAAGTTGTATAGGGCTCATCCCCTTTGTAGTATTTGGATGTTATATTGTCACCGTGTCTGGTGCCACACCGATATTGACATCGATTCTGTTTAATGCGTATATTTTAGCGGCTGCTTTAGGGACTTTCATCCGTGGCACATTAGTAAAAAAAGTGAGTCTATTAAACAGTAGTATTCTTACATTAATTGCTATGTTTGGGGCCCGTTTCTTCGACCCTAGCTTTACCTTTGTAGAACGAGGCGTATCCTTCCTAGTGCTGGGACTCATTGTACTGGGCATTAACGCCATTTATTTATGGCGTAAAGGGAAACAACGTGCTACAGTCAATCAGCGGGTTCGTCAAGCACGTCGACAACCAAAATCGACAGATTCGACTGAAGTGACACAGAATAGTGGGACGACAGAACCAATAGCGAAGGAGGAGGAACGATGACATATAAAAAATGGATTTTCTTTGCTCTGGCTGCTATTGTGGCGTTGCTGAGCCAATTCTACATTCAACAGCGATATACAACGCTGCTACAAGGTGGGGCTGAATATCAATGGCCTGTGAAAGTCAGCCGTCATATCGGTTGGGTTCCTTCGGATTATTTAGAAGTGGAGTTTTTAGGCTCTTATGCGAATTGGGAAGGGAAAGAAACCCCGGAAGTAGGGCATGAAGTGTATGTGGTGGTAACACCTAAGCAAACGGGAGTATTACAAGTTGTGTCGGCTACCGATGAAAGGCCACAGGACCAAGAATACATCCGTGCCAATGTAAAACGTTTTGATCATGGCGTCGTGGAGTTTAGTATTCCTTTTAATCGGGTAAAAGTGGATCTCAATAAGGTAGACAATAAATTCTATACCAATTACCGTGGAACCTTAATTGGTACCTTGAAACTACGTGATGGATATGGTGTAGTGACAGGTGTCTATGCGAAGGGAGTGCCATTGGAGTTAGCTACACCAGAGAGCGTGGTAGATCAAGAAAAAGATTCTCGTGTATTATTAGAAAAAATTGGTGATACAGAACAGGAAAAAAATGATATAATAGTAATACCAAACTCTAATTAGAGAGAATGGATTACTATATGATAGCGAGGTTAAGATGGAAACAAATCAACAAGAGTTGGAAACACAATTGTTAGCTGAACTATTCAAGGTCCTAGGGGATCCAACGCGGTTGCGTATTGTTAGACATCTGCTTCAGAAAGAAATGTGTGTAACTGAAATTGCAGATGCTATGGATATGGGCCAGTCAGCTATATCTCATCAGTTACGTGTGTTGCGTCAAGCAAGACTTGTAACATTTAGAAAAGAAGGAAAAACAGCTTGGTATCGATTGAATGATGACCATGTTATCGTGTTAATCCGTCAAGGGTTAGAGCACGTAGGACATCAATAAGTACAGAGCATGTAGGAGGGTTGCGAAAGCAGCCCTTTTTGCATATAAAAAAACTATCTAGCAATGTATTGTTACATTGTTAGATAGTTTTTTAGAGTTTTATGATTTTATGGCAGAGTAGGGTATCGCATAGTTTTTGTGTAGTGGTACTGATTTAGACTATTGTCTGCTATACAGTTACATAGCAGACATAGACTGTACCTGTATACGTTAATCTGTTTACTATATCAAGCGAATTGACGCACCAAAGTGTTAGCTATAAGGGGAATACATAGTATGCCAATAATATAGCTAGGGGCATAGTAAAAGAGGAAAGAACTGTGGTGGCTAGTACAATTTGTGTAGCTAGTTCTGGATTGTTGTTCATTTCCACAGCCATAAGAGCGGTATTTACGGCTGATGGGACTGCGTAAGCGATGATAATACTTTGCGCTGCAATAGCACTTAATGGTGTGTAGTACATAGTTACAGGAAGTACTACGATGAGGGCCAACAGAGGACCTGCAATTAACCGCAGGAAAGAAGTAATCATCACATCTTTCTTGATGAAGTTCCAAGGTGTACGGTTCAACTGTACTCCTAGGGTGAGCATAGCTGCGCCTACAAAGCAACGACCGAAAATATCTAAGGGCCCCCATATAATGGTCTGAGTGAAGTCGATAGGGATATAATAATGGGCGATAATTGAGATAGGTACACAATACATAATAGGAATATGTAAGATGGTACGCAAAGATTCTGCGGTGGTTAATTTCCCTTTGCCAGCTTGATAGAATCCTAAAGAATTACAGAACACAGTTTGGATAATAAAAGTAGCGATAATGGCGATAACCCCATCATGTAAATAGGGGGTAGATCCATCGATGATGTATGGATCATTGGCAAAGACGAAAGTCCCTAAGGCTACTCCTAAGTTGCCAATGTTGGAAAACATCACTGCATTGCGAACAATTTCTGTTTTTCCTAAGTCATAGCCTTGCCATTTTGCTACGATGCCAGCTAGGGCGGAGTTGGCAAATAAGATAATGAAAGCACAGGCGAATATTTCAAAACTTTCATGGGTTAAATTGGTGACATAAAAAGATTTTAGAATATAGGCTGGTAAAAATAAATAAAAGTTTAGTTTGCTTAGCGTTCGTAAATCGAGGTGAAACCATCGATCTAATAAGACCCCCATGAGGGTAAGTAATAAAATGGGGACGATACTAGTCAGTATGATGTGAAAAAATAATTCCATAATGCATAGCCTCCTTATGTAGTATAGTTGTCACATCTATTGTACCACATGTGACTAAAATTATTTGGCGCAGTGTTGTTTTTCTAGTATAATGAGAATATGTAGTAAGCTTCTAAGTGTATATATTTAAATTAGGGAGGATATCATTATGAAGCGTAATTGGTTAATGGGTTTAGTTATGGCAGGTATGTTGGCGTTAGCTGGCTGCGGTGGACAACAAGGAACAACGACGTCTACAGCACCATCCACGAATGAAACCATCACTGTATCTGCAGCAGCTAGTATGCAAGGAGCATTGGAAGAATTAAAAGCAGACTATGTGAAAAAACATAACTTAAAACCTGAACAAGTGAATATTGTCTATGCAGGTTCTGGCACTTTACGTCAACAAATTGAAGAGGGTGCGCCATCCAGTATCTTTATTTCTGCGAACAAAAAGAATATGGATCAATTAAATGAAAAAGGTTTAATGGATAATATCCGCCCATTCGTAGCAAATACATTGGTAATGATCGTACCAAAAGGTAAAGAGGCTGTGACATTAGACAATATTGCGAATGCAAAACGCGTAGCTATCGGTACAGTAGAAACAGTGCCAGCTGGTAAATATGCAAAAGAATCTTTAACAAAAGCTAATTTGTGGGATGCAGTAGAACCGAATATTGTATTTGCGAAAGACGTAAAAGCAGTCGGTGCGTATATTGCTGAAGGCGCAGCTGATGTAGGATTTGTATATAAAACTGATGCCTTGGCATTGAAAGATAAAGTAGATATTTCTGCAACAGTAGATGCTAAATTACATGCACCAATTGAGTATCCTATCGGTGTGGTGAAAAAGAACCAAAATAAATTAACTGAAGATTTCTATGCGTTCCTAACTAGTAAAGAAGCTAGCGAAGTATTGGCTAAATGGGGCTTCGCTGAGCCTGCTAAAAAATGATAGCTTTACAGTTATCCGTAGAAGTGGCGTTCATCGCCTTATTGATCAATATGGTCATCGGCCTTAGCCTAAATTATGTGATGAAACACTACGCCTTTCCGGGGAAATCTTTAATTGATTCTTTTTTTACACTGCCTTTGGTATTACCACCGGTGGTATTGGGTTTTGTGTTACTTATCATATTCTCCCCAGGTAATGCTTTTGGTGCCTGGTTAGAGGCACATGGAATTCGTGTAGTTTTCTCTAAGATAGGAGCTATTATAGCATCTGCAGTGGTGAGCTTTCCGTTATTTTATCAATCAGTGCGAACAGCCTTAGCTGCCATTGATAGCGATATGGAAGATGTAGCTCGCACCTTGGGAGCCTCCGAGTTTCGCGTGTTTTGGTCGATTTCGTTGCCCTTGGCGTGGAAAGGAATCCTCAGTGGTTCCATCCTATCCTTTGCTCGAGGGCTTGGTGAGTTTGGCGCTACGATTTTGATTGCTGGAAATATTCCAGGTGTGACGAGAACGATGCCATTAGCCATTTATTCTCTCGTAGAATTTGGCGATT
>CAUQUX010000008.1:0-16091 GCA_963521235.1 uncultured Veillonella sp.
ATACTTTATACTTTATACTTTATTTTTTTACTTTTTACTTTTTACTATTACAACACTAACAATGCGTACAAGCTCATGTGATCACCACATTTGCTATATTACTACCCATCTATCTTACCATTCTATGTATACTTCTAATTCCATATTCTCATCTCCTTTCGTCTTACCTCGTGAACATAGTATACTTCATCTCCAATCTTACTTTTTATAAAAGTCCCGATAGTTACTATATTAAGCACTAATATATAAAATATACGAAAATCAATATCCCCTAGGTTCCGTTTTATGGTACTATAACTATATACTGATAGACTCTATTCCTCACGAACTATCGATCTATTGAAAGGAGCTCTCATGACAGGGAACACGAATTTTTTTGCTACTAGCGATGAAACAGAATCCCGCTTTTACCGATTCTTAGATTTAATCGCTAAAGGTGGTGTGTATAAAAGTGCAGACAAGGATTTCCATCCTTTTAAAGGTACTTCCTATCAGGAGAAAACAAAGCAAGCTCATTTTTTTATGGACGCCTTATCTCCGCAATCACTGTACGAATTTTCCTATGGTCGCGCTAAACTATTAACATTACCTGGTCTAAGCTATTCACCTTACAACCTAAATCCCTTAGCATTTGCCCATGCAGTACGCAAAATGTTGCCTACAGACCTACGCCGTAGTCTATTGTTATACCATCTAATTGCCACAAAAGATATTGGTGAAGATGACTCTGCTATGAATACCTATCAAAACGGCTTGCAATACCCCTTGTCATATTATGCTAGCCATTCAGATGCCGTCCCTAAGGATGAAGTCCTATTAACAACCAAACACCTAAGACGGTACTTAACGTCTATTCACCAAGATATACTGTTGACCCAAGATGCGAGCAACGAATCTATGATTAATAGCACTCAGCTCTTTGACAGTGCCTTCGGTACCCTTCAAGCCATGGGCGTCATAGCTCCTCATGCTACCATCGAAGATGCACACGATATCACATCTAACCCAATTAGTGAATCCAATCTCACTGAAGAAGAACAAAAAGAATTAGTCTATGCCTTAGACTTTCAAAAATATCTATCTCCTATCTCATCCTATGCCCATTATGTACAGTTTAAGCTATCCTTAAGAAGCTTAAACGATGATGCCCCAGAAGATATCCTCGGCGATATCAATGCTATGCGGGTGCCACAAGCACCTTCCCCCATTTTAGTGCGCCAAGTGCCCCCTTTTAAAACGCTACTAGATGACAGCCGATTGTCTACTTTAGCTGGTATGAATACATGGACCACGGTAACAACCATTGATCGGAGCAACCCTAAATCCACTTCCAAATTACACACCACTAAAACGATTGTGCATATAGATAGCCTCGAAGAACATCGAAATGATTCTAGAGAATACATGTACAGCACTAGCAAGCATGGTCGGCCTATGTCACCCATTTCATTAGATGCCATACATCACATCGACCTATACCCATCTACACCGCATTCACGAAAGCAGGCTAAAGCACCTACTACTTATACGGTGTACTTCGCCTGTCATTCCTACCTCCACAACGGGACAGAATTACAACAAGCCCTACATCAATTTCGTACAAAACGTCTATCCATTGATTGCATACCTGAAAGTTCAACAGAAAATTGTCCATTCCTTGTGAAAGTCACCTACCTAGAACCTTCTGCTGTATTACCATTGCTCTATCAATGGGGACCTTATCTTCATTTTGTAACCTCCACGGGAAAACCCCTCACAGAAGAGGACTTACAAAGAGAACCTATCAAAGCATTACAAGACATGGTATTAACTAGAGTAAGGAGCATCGTAGCCCATTATGAATCCTAATCCATTTCTCCAATCCTATACGAATCCAGACCACACTTCAGTCGGTGCCTATACATTTTATTACATTCGGTTCATTCAACTCCTACATTTCATTTATGTAGATCGTTTGAATTGTGATGATCTGAAAGTAGAATATAATCATTTAGACCCTCAGGAAATCACTACTTGGTTGCTACAGGACTATCAACATACTATGGATAATGGCAGTGCTACGGACATTGTAGAAAAAATCATTGAGTTATTCTTTCACCCTAGTGACGAAGCAGGGAAAGTGCAGCCTTACTTTATTCCCCATATGCCAGATCCCTATCTATTCACAGACCGCGAGGTCCTAGCACTGTATCTACTCATCCACGATGAACGGGTATTTCCATTCCTATCACAATCTGTACGAGATAAACTAGACACTGCTATAGAGCAACATCCCTTTCATCATACGTTCAAAACTATCCTGGAGAACTATCAATCCACTCGGTCAGTAACGCAAATCAATGCCCACACGTTAGAAATAACGCATACATTGTTCCGTACCATTATAGAAGAGTCGCATACCGTAGAAATAACAACCACAGATGGTAACCATATCGTAACCCCTTGTCATTTGCGGTACTTTGCAAACACCGAAGACTATCATCTGTTAGGATTGCTCAGTGAAAGCGAATACATCTACGTCCCTGTGAAAGATATACAAAGCATCTGCCTTCGAGAGGACAAACCTGTATGCAACCGTTACACCATACTCACAGAGTTACTAGAAAAGGATGCTCTCACCCTCAAACTACGTGTAACGAACGATAAAAATGCACTAGAACGGGCCTATCATTTATTTGCAGATTACACAAAGGAAACTACCTTAGTGGAAACTATACTCGATGACGAAGATGAATTACAAGATCATACCTATCATCTGAATATCACCTATTATCCATTTGACGAAGAGGATATCTATCAAAAGATACTCGCCCTCAGCGCCATGGTGACGGTCTTGGAACCTATCTCCATACGGGAACGAGTCCTACAACACTTTACCACATTCCTAGAACGATGGGGCTAACCTACATCCAGATTAGCCCCTACTACACCCTTAGGGAGCTACGTAGCAACCCTAACCATAGATTCAACCATAGGAGGATTCATGACAACTCAAAACTTATATCTAGCCCCTTCTACACTACGTAGTGGTGGCTATGTAGATATCCATAATTCCGCCATTACTGTCACCTATGATATGCCTTATTATGCCATCAGCACGAGCCCTTTCAACGGTGGCTTGCACCATATCATGGCTGTGCGCAATCAACAACTCACATTTTTCGTCAACGATGAAAGTGAATTACCTGGTGGGTCCACTTCTGCCTATTTAGCAAAAGAATGCGTACAGTTAGACTTGCCCATCCATTTTTGTACAGCCTTACTGACTAGCGCCTCTATGAATCGGCATGCCTATGTATGCTACCAAGAAGGCACTATCATCGTAGAAGTCATTGCCACCGCCGGAGTTGAAAAAACAGCCCATCGAGCAGGCGATGGCTATACATACTACGAAAAAGATGGCACCTTCCATGCGGGAGGCACCATCAACTTATTAATATTTACCAATTGTGCCCTCACCGATGGGGCTCTCACAAAATCATTGCTAACCATAACGGAAGCCAAAACCGTGGCCCTCCAATCACAAGGGATTACTAGCATCCTATCTGGAGAACCTGCTACGGGCACATCTACAGACGGCGTCATTATGACCATCGACCCGAACGGAGAACTCCTCACAGACTCAGGCACGTTCTCTCAATTCGGCGATACCTTAGCGAAAGCCGTACGAAGTGCTATAGAAAAAGCATTAGAAAACACAGATACCTTGGATCTATAACTATTAGGGTTTATTTTGCTTCCATTCCCTTAACCTAGACCTCCATAGACTGCCTAGCACAACAAGAGACGACTTAATAGAATGCAAACAGGTTCTCTAAATCTTCTCGACTTCGTTCTTGTTGTAAGGCTAACATCAATAAAATTCTGGCTTTCACAGGCGACAAGGAATCGCTAACGATCAATCCCTCTTTCGCATCCGATGAATTGCTAGATACAATACCATTTCCAATGCGGGATGACCGCACTTTGGGAATGGTAATTTTTTTGAGCGTATCTCGTACACCCTGTGGTAAGGTACCATGCCCAAAACCGCCAATCACTAAGCCTTGTGACCGACTTGCTACCATCGTTAGTATGTCTGTATCCATTCCTCCATAGAGATGTACAATCCCTACAGATGGCAATTCCACTTCGTCACGCAACATAAATTCGCTGTCACTCGTATGCTTACGACATGGAGTATAGTAAAAATAAGCCTCTCCATTTTGTACGCAACCCATATGACCTAATTGGGCATTTCCAAAGGTAGCCACATCAGTAGTGTGTAACTTTGCCACCTCTCTAGCGCTATCAATGTAGCCATTCATGACCACTAATACCCCTTGATTCCAAGCATGTTCACTGCGTGCTACTTGCACTGCTTGCAATAAATTCACAGGACCATCCGCACTGAGTGCTGTAGCAGGACGCATGGATCCAGTCATCACAATTGGCTTCTTCGTATGCACCGTCAATTGCAAGAAATACGCAGTTTCCTCCATCGTATCTGTACCATGGGTAATGACAATACCACCGACATCATCTCGCTCAGCTACTTCATTCACAAGTAGTGCTAACCGTACCCACCGATAGGGGCTCATTTCAGAGCTATCGATATTAGAGAATTGTACACTTTCAAAAGGCCCATACGCATCCAAAGCTGGTACGGCTTGCATCAAATCATCTACACCTATGGACCCCGCTCTATATTCCGTTAATGCACTAGACCCATTTCCTGTGCCTGCAATGGTGCCTCCTGTGCCTATGATTACTATCTTTGTATCAGTCATATCCTATCCTCCCTGTAAATACTTACTTGTATTATACCACTCTTGACCCTGCCATCACATCTATACTTTCACAGTGAAAGTCCCTAGTATCTAAGGATAACCCTAACCGTGTATATATATTACATTTTCGCCCTTCGAATATTGACCCTATCCTTAGAAAAGAGTATAGTTAACTTGTTAACAACAATGACTCACATAGAAAGGTACACATTATGACACATACTACGTACACAGCCAATGTTATGCATTGGTTTCGACACATCAGCCAAATTCCTCGTGAATCTGGCAATGAACAAGGCATTAGCGATTTTCTAATGCAATTTGCCAAAGATAGAGGGTTAGAAGCAGAACAAGACGAAGAATTAAACGTCATCATTCGTGCTAATGCAACTGCTGGCTATGAACATCATCCATCTATCATTTTACAAGGTCATATCGATATGGTGGCAGAAAAATCTGACACATCCATTCATGATTTTGCCAAAGATCCCATTGAGCTCATCGAAGAAGGTGAATGGTTACACGCCAACGAGACCACTTTAGGTGCCGATAATGGCATCGCTGTAGCTATGGCACTGGCTGTTCTAGATGACCCAACCATCCCTCATGGACCTTTAGAATGTCTGTTTACCACTAACGAAGAAACAGGTATGAATGGTGCTATGGCAGTGAAAGGTGATCGCCTACTTGGACAATATTTGCTCAACATCGATACAGAACAAGAACATGAATTTATCGTAGCCTGTGCTGGGGGCTGTCGTTTGGACCTTAGCTTACCAACGAACGCAGTACCAACACCAGAGGGATTCACTGCGTTGAAAGTCTCTGTAGAGGGACTCCATGGTGGTCACTCTGGCATCGAAATTGGTGAACAATTAGGGAATGCTATCACAATCCTAGCTCGCTTATTAGTGGAAGCACAACAAGAACTCCCGATTTCTGTAAGCCATTTTACAGGCGGTTCTAAACATAATGCGATTCCTCGTTTTGCAGAAGCAACAATACTTTGCCAGCCTTCTGATGTAGACGCATTGCAAGCTCATATCCAAGCCAACGCCGAAATCATTCGTCACGAATTATCTCCACAAGATCCAAATCTACAAGTGAAAGTCACTCCTTGTGGCACACCTGCTACGATCTACGCAGATGCACAAGCACAAGCGTTCTTGCAATTCTTGTACTTAGCGCCACATGGTGTATTCGGTATGAGCAAAAAGTTAGAAGGTCTAGTGGATACAAGCAACAACATTGCCATCGTAGAAGACCATGGTACGCAATTAGACGTGCTCATCTCCGTGCGCAGCTTGACTATGAGTCAATTAACGTACCTACGTGACCGCATCATGAAATTGGCAAAAGCACATGGATTTACCGCTTCCGAACAAGGTCGTTACCCAGCTTGGGAATACGAACGCGGCAGCCGTTTAGAAGAACAAGCAATCGCACTCTACAAAGAGGTCATCGGTGTAGAGCCTCATGTAACAGCCGTTCATGCCGGCCTTGAATGTGGCTTATTGAAAGCACAATTACCAAATACACAAATGATTAGCTTTGGTCCTACAATCTTAGGTGCTCATACACCAAAAGAACGGTTACACTTGCCAGCAGTAGACACTGTGTCCAAATTCTTATTAACCTTATTAGAAAAATTACAATAACACTATGAATCAGGTTCATGGCTAGTAAAACCAACTCATTTGGTCCTATAACACAAAATATAGAAGAGCTGTACTCACATGTCACATAGACATGCTAGTACAGCTCTTTTTATGTATTCTATCGTCTGATCAATGGATACCCTTAGTCTATACTACTAATAAGAAAAAAGCTGTAACAATATGCAAACCATGCATATTGTTACAGCTTGTATGCCTAATTAATGTCTGATTCTTAGTATTCCATTAGTGATTACATAAGAACCCAAGTTGACCTAAATCCTCTAATGCACTATCTACTACCGTACGACCTTTTAGAGGCACCACTTCACCAGATGGTTTCGTTTCATCTACTTTCAAAATTTCATCAGCTACTTTGTAAAGTTCTTCCAATGTTTTTGGCGTTTCTAATTGTTTCATCAGTAGCACATGGGCAGAGTTAAAGCCAGTAATGCTGTCGTTGTACAAATCAGAGATATTGATGAACTTATCACCGCCTCGATCCACAACAGTTTGTACATAATTAGCCATCTCTTTTGGCACTGTGGACACACCTTCTTGGAATGTAGTAATTTCTTTGTTCTCCGTCACAGGTACAATGAATCCACATAACAAGAAACGAATGAGCATACTGTATAATTCTATTTCATTATATTCTGCACCATTCTGCAATCGTTCCAGTTCTGCTTTACAATCTGCAACATTAAAGAATTCTCCTTTTCGGCATTGATTTACAATGGCTTGTTCTATCACATTCGCTGTATCTTGTAGTTCCTTACCCTTATTGATCATGCCGAAATATAGAGAATCCAATGTAGTAATTAAAAACTCTTCGTTGTGACGTAATAAATGAGCTTGCGATTCATGGCATAATAAGGAGCGACGGAATTGGGTATCGAAGTAGAAATCTAGAATTTGTTCTTTCGTATTCCAATCTCCACCAGACATAGCTTCTATTAGTTCTCTACGCTCTTTTTTCATCCACGTAATAGCAGACAATTGAAAATCTGTATCGGACACATACACCAAATCCTGCTTCTTAGCTCGGTTAATAAAATCTGTCACATACACTGGATCATTAATAGGCTCTAAATATTCGTGGGCGATATAGTAGATTTTATGATCTAAAGCAGAGTCAAAGCTATCTGTTTTCCACCCCAATTTAGGGACCACATCCTTAGAGTCTTTGATGAGTTCATTCATATGATGCACAAAAGAAATCCCTTTTTCTGTACGCGGTAATAAATCCATGTCCTGATCATACCGTGTAGCAAAGAGCATCATCTCCCGCACTTGGTCCAATCGGTGCCAACCTGGGTATACGTTATAGGAAACGTAGGCTACCCCTCGTTCGGATAAGTTCACATTACAAATCTCTAAAATTTTATCTTTCACCACATCTGGCACCCAAGACCAAATGCCATGAACGATAATATAATCAAAAGTTCCAAAGTCTTTGTCAATTTTCAGAATATCTTGTTCTACTAATTTTACATTTTTTAGCTCCATAGCGTTGATGATTTCATTACCAATTTCAATTTGAGATCCGCTAAGATCAACCCCTACAAAAGTAGCCCCTTGGTGATACACAGCTTGCCCAATGATATTCCCACCCATAGAACAACCTAATTCTAACACGCGAGCCTCTTTAGCTGGAACTGGATTTAACCCCCACAATTTTGCCTTTGCTTCTAAGCTATTAATGGAGGTAACCCCAAAAGATTTAGATGGATACACTAATTCATTATAGGAGTTTTTTAAGTGTTCGATTACCGCTGTTTCTTCTTTTGTAATCGATGTATTTTGGTTTAACTTCATTTATAATTCCCCTCTTATATTTTCTGCATAGAACAATCTAATCTATAAGGTCATAGCATTTCTTATATTCAATGTAATCAATTTAATTATAGCAAAGTATCCTAATTTTTGCGAATGTTCTATGGACTCATTTTATGAAACCTCGCATTCATTATCCATGCTATGATGACTACTAATACAGGTACCAAGTATCCTATACATAATACTACTTAGCTATTAAAACTCTATCCATATAAGCAAAAAAATACCTAACCCAAAACTTAGGTTAGGTATTCTTAATGTATCCAATGATGCTCTATATCATAGAAATCGATCACTAGATATTATTCTGCAATTTGTACTGGCACAACAGTAGTCGCTTGTTTTGGTAATGTATTGCCTACTCGTTTCGGTACCACTGTGTTATCTTGTGCGCGGTACGCTGCTTGGTTTGCTTGTACAGGGACTACAGTCGTTGTTTGTTTGAACTCTGTATTACCTGTGCGTTTTGGTACTACTGTATCACTTTGTGCCGCTTGTGCAGATACTTTCACAGTCGATGCTGCACCTGTATGTTGTACGCGATCTTGGGACCAAACGGCACCCATCACGCTAGATGTACTGATAATTGCCACTAATATTGCCATAATAAATCGTTTCATTGTATTCTCCTTGTATAACTTATATATCTTATTCCATTACTTAAACTATATCTATATCCTTCGATATACTTATATAATAACATACGCCTAATGATACTACAAGGGAATTTACAAACCATAATCATTCTTTTTTATAATAGACATGTTGCAATTATGCTATACTTCTATGGACCTGTGAAAGCTACTTATACATATTCATGTTGCAATTATACCTTAGTTCGGTAGTCCTGTGAAAGTTCCTCTATAGAATATGGATGTTGCGATTATTCCATAGCGCCAAAGTTTTATAAACGTTACTTATAGAATATGCAAGATCTGTAATAAGATTACTATTGTATAGATACCAAAACCTGCATATAGTACGTTTAAGGTACGTATGACGATAACCTCAAAATCGACACGTCCTTTTTTAAAGAGTCGTTCATGACGAGCCATAAATAGATCGGGGTTACAGGAGTTCGCCGCCCGTAAGACCAATCTATAAATCGTTATCACCATACGAACACCATGAACAATTGTGACACAAACAAGGCCCATAAGCACATAGGAAATCCATTCAGGCTCTTGGATATATCCTTTCACTAGTAAAATACCAAATACATCGACGGCACTCAAAAACATAAACCCCATAAGTGCTACATTGGCAATGGTTTGGCCAGATACATAATTTAAAATATCATGTAGTTCCGTTCCTACTGATTCCGCTGTTACTTTTTCTTCATCTTTTCTCATCCATTTGTGTATGGACCATAGTTGGTACACTACCCACGCCATCATATACGTCAAATACATATGCACTTCTGTCATACAATCCCTCCCATTCTGCTTGTATATTATCATATAATTTCGATACCTACTCTATGATTAATACTAACACAGTACGTTAAAATGTACTATTAGAAAATGATTCATGATGTTATTAGTAGCTCATTTATTTGTCGATTGCAGTAGTAATACAATCATTTCCTTTACTAATGAAAGAATACCTAGCCTAGTCATTAGGTTAGGTATTCATAGTCCTATAGCAAAATATTAATGTCCTTCTTTAACTTGGAAAATTTCCCCTGTAAAAGCATCGATTTTTATTTCTACTTCACGCGTTAAAGTTTTCCCATCGATTTCATAATGAGCACGACCATGATCTGTGTCATACTTTACTTTTTCAATTCGATAGTCTGGATATACCGTTTTAAAGATTTCCATCGCTTTTTCTTGTGTGATTTGCGCCTGTTGTGGCGTTGCTTGTGGTGCTACAGCTCCTGTTTGTTGTGGCATAGATCCATTTGTCGTTCCTGTTGGTGTTCCATTTACCACGGGTGCTACTTGGACTGGCCCTTTTACAGCTGGAATGGCACGTGTGTACTGTTCACGGTCTTGATACCAAAACCAGCCCATAGCACATGCCGTCACAATGATGCCTACCAAAAAAGAAATAATGTTTCGTTTCGTTTCGTTTCATACTACGTCTCCTCAGTCAAACTTTACCTTCTTAACTCTCATATAGAAATTACCGAACGCCTATGCTACATGTTCATACTACATTCGCATAGTATATTAGCTTAGTGCGTCTATAACATAGATCTACATTGTATATCTACATATTTCTATATAGCTCATAGCAATATAGTATCATATCGCTATTTCTGAGAGCAAGAGGTGTCCCAAAACTTCATAAAACCTTTAAACTCCATCTTGTATACTGCCTATTGTTACAAGACATAGGAAAATTATGTCACCCCGTATTTACCGATACCTTAGCAATATATGATGAATTAGTTCCTCACAGCACATCATAAATTTTATAATGCCCTAAGACCTGTAAATAATTGGACAGTTCTCGTACCTCTGTTAGCGCTTGTTGCACATCTGCTTCGCGGTCTTCTCCCTCAATATCGATGTAGAAAAAGTACTCCCACGGCGTATGCATGGATGGTCGTGACTTGATGTTGACCATGTTCAATTGGTGGTCTTCGAACACTCGCAGGACTTTCACCAGTGCCCCTGGCGTATTCGGCGTTTGTACGATGATGCTCAATTTGTGTGCATCACGGATTATTACGTCCTTGTGGGTGATAATGAAGAATCGCGTAAAGTTTTCCTTAAAGTTTGCAATGTCAGGAGCCAACAGTATGAGGCCGTATAGTTCTTGAGCAGATGCGTTGGCGATACATGCTTTCGTCACATCCTGTGTATCACTTACATATTTCGCACTCATAGCGGTATTGTTCATCGGGCCCAATTGCCACGAACTGTGAGTTGCCAAAAATTGCGAGCATTGCATGAGGGCTTGTTCGTGGGAATACACCTCTTGAATCGTATCTAGGCTAGCACCTGGTACACCTAGCAAACTATGACTAATGCGGTGGCGCACTTCTCCAACGATATGAATATTCTTATCCTTGATTAAATCCGTGCTGTCTCGCACTTCACCGACGATGGAATTTTCAATAGGCAATATGGCATAATCGATCCGCCCTTCATGAACAGCCTGCACGAGCTCACGATGACTTTGACACCGTTCAATCCGTTGCCCTTCCACGGATCCGCCCTTTTCTATATATTTTGAAAGCAAATTTTGCAACACTTCATAGGCATAGGCACCAGGTACACCTGTATAGCCTAGCACAGAGTGCGCTAGCTGTAGATCTGTAACTCTTTCATCTGCCATGGTAAACCCTCCTGTTTCCTATTTTCAATATTGACATATGTAATCTATTATACACAAAAGTACATGAAAACTTAACTAATGGATACCTATATAACCGAAGTTATTTTTCTTCTCTCCCAGCTCATTTTTAAATTTTATTGCGAAAAAGCAAAATATAGTTGCTATATAAATACACCTATGCTAGAATATGGTTAGTATATCCGCAAGAGCGGTCCATAAGTATGGTGCGCCCCACCATGGAATGTACTATCATTTCGCAAGAGCGGTCTTTGAGTATGGTGCGCCCCACCATGGATATACTAATTTGCAATATCAGCCGAGCTATGTCTCGGCTTTTCTTTTTATCTGATAGGAACCACTTTCTTGTTTCATATTTCTCATTTCTCATTTCTTATCACCTATCCCTCAATCAACTGTAAAGGAGTGATACTATGCAACGAATTATCTATCTCGCTGGGGGCTGTTTTTGGGGCTTAGAGGCCTATTTTAAACGTATTCCTGGCATTATAACAACCTCTGTAGGCTATAGCAACGGACATTATGCCAACCCGTCCTACGTAGAGGTCTGCCGCTGCAGTGGCCATGTGGAAACTGTAAAAGTGACTTACGACGATGCAAGCATATCCCTGTCCCAAATCATTCAATATTTTTTGCGCGTTATCGATCCTTTCAGTATCAATAAACAAGGCCCTGATACAGGCATTCAGTATCGCAGTGGCATCTATTATGAAAGTCTCGATGATAGGGCTACTATCGAAAAGGTCTTAGCCTTAGCCAACTCGCACTATCGTGAACCCTTTGCCATCGAAGTACTGCCCCTCGATTCCTTTTACCCTGCAGAAGACTATCACCAAGACTATTTAGACAAGAATCCCGGTGGATACTGTCATATCAATGTTGCCAAAGCCTATGAACCACTCATTGAGGAAGATAGATATACGAAAAAATCTGACGAGGAGCTGCAACGTGAATTGGATTCTCTAGCCTACGCAGTAACCCAACAAAGTGACACCGAAAGGCCTTTCTCCCATCACTATACCGATGAGTTCCGCCCTGGCCTGTATGTAGACGTAACTACGGGAGAACCTTTGTTTATTTCCGCTGAGAAATTTGATTCTGGCTGTGGTTGGCCTAGCTTTGCCAAGCCTATCAACAGCGATGTCATTCGGTACTACCAAGATGATAGCCTCTTCGGCCATCCTCGCATCGAAGTACGCAGCCGCATTGGTGATGCCCACTTAGGTCATGTCTTTGAGGATGGGCCTAGAGATATGGGTGGCCTTCGATACTGTATTAACGGCGCAGCCCTCCGCTTCATTCCCCTCGAAGAATTAGAGGCACAAGGCTATGGGGCTCTACAAGAAGTTGTCCAAGAATCCCTTGATAAATAGGTCCTCACCCCAATTGACATGCCTATATTTCTTCGATAGGATTAACCTGTAAATGTATATCTAAAAGCACGGAACTTTATCGTTGGTACTCCCTACCATGGATATACTAATTTTCCATATCAGCCGAGCTAAGTCTCGGCTTTTATTTTTTACCTTACTATATTTTTCCCTAGAGCCCCACCATAGCGCACTTAGACTAGGCAATGCTTATATAGATGGAAATCTAACTTACACAAACGAAAAAGAATGCCATATACTCCGGAGCAAATCTCAGTGGAACGTAAATTTGTAGAGGAGTATATGGCATTCTTTTATTTGCTACATCAAGGACTTTCCCACAAGGTAAAGCTTACCCTAAGTGCGCTATGACAGCGTCAGTCATGCCTTGGGTATTCACTTTTATGAACCCTTCACGGTACATATCACCTGTACGATAGCCCGCATCAAGGACAGCTGTTACTGCTTGTTCAATGGAGTCAGCCACTGTTGGTAAATCCAAGGAGTAACGACACATCATGGCAGCAGACAAGATTGTACCTAGTGGATTGGCAATGCCTTGTCCTGCAATATCTGGTGCTGATCCATGGATTGGTTCATACAAGGAAGTACCTGTACCAATGGAAGCAGATGGCAATAAACCAAGAGATCCAGAGATAACAGCCCCTTCATCGCTCAAGATATCTCCAAATAAGTTCGTTGTCACTAGTACATCAAATTGACCTGGGTTTGTTACCAATTGCATAGCTGTGTTATCTACATAGTAGTAATCCATGTTGATATCTGGATTCGCTTCTGCTTTTTCTTTCGCAATTTTTCTCCATAAACGAGAAGACGCCAATACATTAGCTTTATCTACGCTCACCACTTTGCCAGATCGTTTACGAGCTGTTTCCACAGCTACATCCATGATGCGTTCTACTTCATAACGAGCATAGGTCTCTTTGTCCCAAGCAAACTCTGTTGGGCCTTCTCCTTGTGCTTCTTCCCGTTCCCCAAAGTAGATGCCGCCTGTTAATTCACGAACGATGACAAAGTCAACGCTTTCTACCAATTCTGGTTTCAACGGAGAAAATTCACGCAATGCTGGATAGATTTTCACTGGGCGCAAGTTACAGAACAAGCCCAATGCTTTGCGTAAACCAAGGATAGCTTTTTCTGGACGGATGGACGGATCTACATCATCCCATTTAGGGCCGCCTACAGCGCCTAATAATACAGCATCTGCTGCTTGGCATGCATCGATGGTATCTTGTGGCAATGGTTCACCGAAGGCATCGATGGCCGCACCACCTGCTTTTTTCTCAATCCAGTTTGCTGTTACACCAGCTTTGGCAAAGGCTGCATACACCACAGCGCGTGCCGAATTTGTTATCTCTTCCCCAATGCCGTCACCAGCAATTAGGACAATTTGTTTTTCACTCATCATATTACTCCTGTCTTGTTTTTGCAAAATTCACCAGTCCACCTGCTTTGGCAATATTTTGCACAAATTGTGGTAGTGCCGTTCCTTGATAGCTTTCACCAGTTGTCACATTATGGACAACACCTGTGGCCATTTCCACAGCGATTTCGTGACCTTCTTGAATGCGGTCTACTGCATCACCAATTTCGATCACTGGTAAACCGATGTTGATAGCATTGCGGAAAAAGATACGAGCAAAGCTATCTGCTACGATGCAAGAAATACCTTTTTCTTTAATCACTGCTGGCGCATGTTCACGAGAGGAACCACAACCAAAGTTTTTACCAGCCACCATAATTTCACCAGCTTTCACATTCGGTGCAAAGGTAGTATCAATGTCTTCCATAGCATGTTCTGCCAATTCCGCCATATCCGCTATGGCCAAGTAGCGTGCTGGGATGATTACGTCTGTATCTACATTGTCACCGTAGCGCCAAATTGTTCCTTGAAAGTCTGCCATATTATACCTCCTCAGGGCTTGCTAAGTACCCTGCTACTGCACTTGCTGCCGCCACATAAGGGCTTGCTAAATATACTTCACTGTCCACGTGTCCCATACGACCACGGAAATTACGATTTGTGGTAGACACCGTGCGTTCTCCCTCTGCCATGATACCCATGTAACCACCTAAGCAAGGACCACACGTTGGTGTACTTACGGCACAGCCTGCTTCGATAAAGATGTCCATTAAACCTGCTTTCACAGCTTGGTTATATACATCTTGGGACCCTGGGATGACGATGCAACGCACGAAGTCCGCTACCTTGCGACCTTTGAAGATTTCTGCACACATTTCTAAATCTTCAAAGCGTCCATTCGTACAAGAACCGATGATGACTTGGTCGATTTGAATGCGGTCTTCTTTCACAATGTCTTTCATGTAATGCGTATTGGAAGGAAGATGTGGGTATGCTACCACTGGTGTTAATTCGTCCAATTGGATGGTCACTACTTGGCAATAGTCTGCATCTTCGTCTGCTGCAATCGGTTCGATAGGGCGTGTGATGCGACCTTGGATATACTCCTCTGTCACTGCATCGTAGGGGAATACACCACATTTACCACCCGCTTCGATGGCCATGTTACAGATAGTCAAACGGTCTGCCATCGTCATGTATTGCACGCCAGTTCCATGGAACTCAAGGGCTTTATAACGTGCTCCATCCACACCGATTTTACCGATTAAGTCCAACACAATATCTTTACCGGAAATCCATTTAGCAGGTTTCCCTTCTAACACGACTTTGATCGTTTCTGGCACTTTGAACCAAGTTTTACCTTCTGCCATAGCAACCCCAGCATCTGTAGAACCAACGCCGGTAGCAAACGCATTCAATGCACCGTACGTACAAGTGTGAGAGTCGGCGCCAATAATCATTTCCCCTGGTCCAATCAAACCTTGTTCTGGCAACAATACGTGCTCAATCCCCATACGGCCTACTTCAAAATAGTGAGTGATCTTATGTTCTCGTACGAAATCACGCATCACTTTGGCTTGTGTAGCGGATTTAATATCTTTATTCGGTGTAAAATGGTCCGGTACTAAGTAGATACGGTCTGCATCGAATACAGGCTTACCGATTTTTTCAAACTCTTTTTTCGCTGGCGGAAATGTAATATCGTTCATTAAGATGAAATCTAATTGACACTCGATCATTTGACCTGCTTTTACTTCTGCTAGCCCTG
>CAUQUX010000009.1:0-14890 GCA_963521235.1 uncultured Veillonella sp.
TTAGCATACTAAAAAAGAGGGCTTTTGTTATTACCATATTTAAGAGGTGCATTATGGACTTTCATCACTTAAAATACTTCGTAGAAGTAGCGGATCAAAAAAGTTTCAGCAAGGCCGCAAGAAATCTTCACATTTCACAATCTGCTATCAGCCGTACCATCAAAGCTCTGGAAGATGAGCTTGGTGTTGTATTATTCATTCGTAATGCAAAATCCGTTGAAATGACTGACGGTGGCACCATCTTCTTAACCCACGCGAAACGGGTTGTATTCATGTTTGAACATTTAAAAATCGATTTCGAAAACGAATTCCGTTTAGAGCAAGGATCTGTACTGATTGGGTTACCACCTGTCACAGATGCGCCTATCTTTGCGCAATTATTAGGTGAGTTCAAACAAACCTATCCACAAATCGAATTAGAACTGTACGAACATGGCTCTAAAAAAATAGAAATTTCTGTACAAGAAGGTCTGATCGATGTTGGGATTATCTGCACTAAACCAAATGCAAAAGAGTTTGATTCTTTCTATTTAACTAGTGACCCTTTGAGTGTGATTTTACCAAAGGATAATCCATTAGCGGAAGAAGAATCCATTTCGCTTGATCAATTAGCTGAAGAATCTTTTGTATTGCACAAAGATGACTTCAACTTGCATGATGAAATCGTCAAATCTTGTAAATCCGTAGGCTTCCAACCACATATTGTATTTGAAACAAGCCAACGTGATTTGATGTTACAAACGGTAGCTGCTCATTTAGCGATAGCGTTATTACCTAGCCGTCTATGCCCTACAGAGGATGAAAACACAAAAGTAGGATCTAGCGTGGTAGTACGTCCTTTAGTAAACCCTGAAATTATGCATACTTTACACGTGATTTGGAAAAAAGGACATTACCTATCTCATGCGTCCCGCCTATGGTTAGACTTTGTCATGGCTCGCTTGCCATTAATTCCTGGCGACACCTATGATGAAACAGCTGAGTAATCTATTAGCACTTGTAGGTGCACTCCTACGTAAGCCCATATTCTGGATTGTACTATATGTCTTGGGGTCCACCTATTGGATGGTATCACAACAAATGGAAATCGATGCACTGAAAGAACGCATCGACACAGAGCACACTATGGAACATAGCGATACCTTTCACTATCGCTTAACCAACCTAGAAAACATCAGCAACTCTCACGGAGATCGACTGAAAGAACTAGAACGTGACAGTTGGCAGCTCAAACGCTTTGCCAACCAACACCAGTTCCGCATCATGCAACTAGAGTGGGAACATCCCAACATAGAGGCTCCAGAACCAAGCAAATCCACACCAGTGGGAACACCATTCAAAGCAAACCCAACCAACGTCCCTGACGTAAAACAGTAAAACAAAGGACTGTACCAAGTGCATCAGCACTGAGTACAGTCCTTTTTATATTCCATTTACTACTGCATCCTCCCTTGCGACGCCTACCTCAGCACTGACTGCATTGAAGAGAAAAAAAGGGGGATATGGCTTTGTAAAAAATGATTTGCGACAGCATATTTTTTACAAAGCCATATCCCCCTTAAACACTCTTCCTAGCATCAGTGCTTAGTGTATAAGGAGCATCCATTCGAGAAACGTACACAGCACATAGGCTATGATAAACTTTACTTTTTGTTTCCGATCCCGGTCTTCATCGGCTACTTTCAACCGATGTGCCAAGAATCGTTTATCCCGTATTTGCATTAGCATTTCCACGATATGTTCTTGTCGCTTCACTACATTTTTATCATTCTCCAATGCTTGTTTCTGCATAGCAATGCGTCGTTGCAATCGTCTCATCTGTATTTTTATATTATTACTTACAAATACAGATTGCCACTTTTTCCTTGTTTCAAAATACATATAAATGTACCGAGGAATATTCATGACGATAAAACTGAATAGCAAAATGCTTAAAGAAATAAAGAAATACGTAGAAAAAGAAAAATCTTGCAGTTCTTCATGTGGCAAGTAATGGTTCAAAATGATAAAACTCACCCATACACCAATTGGCATTAATAGTGCTGCTGCCATATCGATTGACCGAACCCAATTGGTCTTCACCGGCATGTCTGGTGCCGAATAGGTCTCTAGCTTTTGATGGAACGCATAATACTCCACCTGCAAAACAGATTGCCCTGACCTAATCGCAGTTAACAGCACGGGACCTACACTCTCTTTGGGTCGTTGTGGCCAAGGAATAAACTCTCGCACAGGACTATTCGGAGATAGATCAAAACGAATAATACCTTTCTTTTCTAGCCGCATGGACGAAGTGTCATTCCCAATACTGAAAGGATTAAAGAACATCCCCAATACATGCAAACTCCAATTTCCTAAAATATGCGTAATGATATTTAGAAATAATCCGCCCATATCCACATTCGCCACATCCAATTTCAGCTGAATTGTAGATGCATAATCATCGAACCAAATATCATCAATATCAAATTCCACATTGATGACATTCCCTAGTTTTGTAATGACATTCATGAACACTTTATTGTTCGGTTCAAACTCAAAAATGATGGAATGAAAGAGCCAATGATTGCGCACTACCGATCGCATCTTGCGATTCACCGCTTCTTCTTCAATAGAGAGCATCCGATGGTCATACAAGGTATTTCCATCCTCTAACTGCTCCGGTAATCGCGGACGTTCTATATGTGTTTGTGTAGTTACAGTATTGGCCAATTTTAGTAGCTTTGTAACTAATTGTCCCATATATATCTACTATCTATTAGGTTATCTAATTCTAATTGATACACTTTCATAGTTATCATAATTATATCATAGTCCCTAGGCAAAGGAAAGAAAAGCCCTACCCATAGCTTATTCACTATCGGTAGGACTCTTTAATGATATAGAAGCATATCACTATACACATAGGCTCGATGCATATCGTCCGCCTTATGAGCTATATGAACTGCCTCGTATTGAGTACACCTCTGGACATTCAACCAATCCTATCTAGCCCAAGGTCACCCTCTACACTAGATACGCTCCATACTCAAGCGATGGTACTCGTAGAATCGACCTTGTTGTGCTAATAAACTTTCATAGGTGCCACTTTCTACAATACGCCCTTGTTCAAGGAACAAAATACGATCCATCTCATGGAGTTGCTCAATGTGATGTGTAATATATAGAACTGTTTTGCCTTGGAATAACCTTCTCAACTGATCTTGTACAAGGTGCCGTGTCACTTGGTCTAGCCCTTCTAGTGGTTCATCTAGAAGTAATACTTCTGCATCACGCAAGTATAATCGTGCCATGCCCAACCGTTGTTGTTGTCCGCCACTAAGGCCCATACCGCCTTGGCCAACCATGGTGCGTAACCCCTTTGGCAACGTCCGTACCCAGTCCGCTAATTGCACCGCTTCTAAGGCTTGCCAAATGTCATCGTCCGTTGCGCTCGGCTTAGCTAATCGAATGTTATCCCCTATGGTGGCGTGGAATACATAGATATCCTGTGTGGCGTACGCCATGTAGGATTGCAATGTGTCCTCTGAAAGTGTCCGTGTATCGACGCCCTCAATAGAGATGGTGCCATTATAGTCATACCATCGCTGTAACAAAGCAAATAAAGTACTTTTACCTGAGCCGCTAGGACCTACGATAGCTACTTGTTCTCCTTTTTGGATGGACAAGTTTAGCTCATTATATACAGGCACCACATCATAGGCAAAAGATAGTGATTCTATATGAATCATAGGGGCCGATGCCATTGGGCTTCCATGTCCATACTGTTCATCAGATTCTGTCTTGTCAAGATGAGACTGTAACCCTTCTGCATTGGCAACCATCAAAGTCTGTGTATCTATGGCACCGACTTCGCTCCCCTTCTTCTTATCAGAAACTCTATGCCCCTCACTATCCAAATGCTCCAATCGTGCCATAGCTAATGTACTTTCATAGCCATGTAAGGAAGCCTCTGTCATTGGTTGTAAGGATTCAAAGTAAGATTGCAAACCAATGGCAATCACAGCCACCCATAATGGTGCATAGGACATAGAATCTACTATCCATATACCTACGAATACTCCTACTAGCAATGCCGACTGTGCGAATCCTAATAGGATAGTCTGATTCCAACGAAGTCCACGATTCCACAAACTTTGCCATCGTGCAAATTGACCAAATGAGTTCTTGATAGCATCCACAAATCTAGTTTCTTGATGGCTCATGATGATATCTACCACTCCATGGATAGACTCGATAAGTTCTTCTTTCATATGGCCCCGTGTTTGTAATCGCATAGGTGGCACATGACGGACTGCATAGGTAATTCCCAGAGGAAGTACAACCCCTATGATTAGGCTATATAAGGCAATCAGCAAGGCTAGCATAGGATGTAACTGGTATGCCATAATACAGCCTAATAGGGTCACACCAAGAAATGATAGACTCGGCACTAAACTGCGTAAATAAAAGAATTGCAACGTTTCAATATCTGCCATAATTCTTCCTAATAGATTTCCCATTTTCATAGACTGAAAGAGTCGTGGCACTAATGGTTCTAGGTGTTTAAAAAAGGCTACCCTCAATTCATATAATCCTTGGAATGCCATAGAGTGCGATATATAGCGTTCACCATAACGACAAATCGCCCGACTGATACCAAAGAATCGTACTCCTACTATGGCTAAGCTAAGCACCACTAACATAGGATGCTCCGCTGCCTTTGTAATTAACCACGTGGACGTAGTAAGCAGACCTATATTCATGAGCACCGTAGCCATGGCAAAGAATACACTACCCACTAGCAATACTCGATGGCGAGATAGCAAATTCCACAGTGCCAATAAGCCTCTTCGGATATCTGGGGCTCCTGTACTTCCTATCGATTCACTTGGCTGTACAGGTTTCTTTGTACTGTTCATCTTGCTCATGGTATTTACCCTATCTATACTAGATAGGTCCTCTGCTTGCAAGGAATTACCCTCATCATTGGATGCAGTCCTAGTACTATGTCCCTGCTCCATTTTTTGATCGATATCCTCAGACCCATTTTGTCTATCTGTTCTTTTTGGTATTCCTAGATGCCCGTCTTCCTCTGAGAGTTTCCGCATCACCGGGTTACTATAGGTATGTACCAAGGATGTAAAATACCCATTTCGAGCCACTAGATTCGCATAACTGCCAGATTCAACTAATCGCCCTTCTCGCATCACAAATAAAGTGTCTACATACTTCATAGTTTGTACACGATGTCCCACATAGAGAACGATTTTATCTTTCCCGTACTCACGCAATACCTGCATGATGAGACGTTCTGTTTCTACATCTAAGTGAGCTGTCACCTCATCGAGGATGAGTATTTGTGCTGGGCGTAATAAGGTACGTCCTAACGCCAATCGTTGTCGCTGCCCTCCAGACAATCCATAGCCTTGCTCTCCAATGACGGTATCTATCCCCTGTGGCAAGGTGCGTACGAATTCTGCTAACTGTACTTCCGTTAATACTCGCCAAAGGTCTTCCTCTGTGACAGGTAATCCAAACTGCAAATTCTCTCGCAAGGTACCACTCATGATATACGGCTTTTGACTCAAGTAGGCGATTTGTTTATGATACCACTGACTCTGTAATGTTTGCAAATCCTGCCTATCTACTGTAACCTTACCTTGTGTTGGTGTCAGCAATTGCATGAGCACATTGGATACTGTCGTCTTGCCAGCACCGCTTTCTCCCACTAGCATATAGGATTTGCCTCGTTCCAATCTACCTGTAAAAGCATCTAATCCCACATGGCCTATTTCATATTCGTACGCCACATTTTGAAATTCAACTGTTTGAATTGGCTCTTTGAGTTGCACCTGTCCTGTATGAGTCGTTTCCATACCAGATGCTAAATATGTTTGCACTGCACTGAGACTAACTTTACCAGATAATCCCGTATGGAATGCAGCTCCTAATTGACGCAATGGAGCATAGAAATCTGGCGCCAACAAGAGAATGAAAAAGGCTGGTAAAAACTCTACCTCTCCATAGACTAAGGAAACACCAAGATAGACTGCAATCATAGCCGTACTGATGGTGCCAATTAACTCCAATACTAAGGCTGATAAAAATGCCACTCGTAGCACTTTCAAAGTGGCATCCCGAAATTCTCCTGATAAACGCCCGATGACATGCACTTGTTCTTTGGCTCGTCCGAACACTTTCAGTGTCGTCAACCCTTGTAATACATCAAGAAAGTGCCCTCCTAAGAACTGCATACGATCCCACTGTTGTTTATTTAACTTGTCTGCTTCTTTACCAATAAGAATCATAAAAAATGGAATCAATGGATAGGTAAGGAGCAAGATCCATCCGCTCCAAGATATAGCATCAAGCATTGCCATGGACACTACGACTGGAACCAATACGGCATAGATAGCTTGTGGAATGTATTGGCTCATATACGCATCTACATGATCTAGCCCATCTGTCAGTAAATGTGTGACTGCACCGGCACTTTCCGATTGTCGTACCCCTTGTGAAAGCATATGCTGTAATACACGATTACGCAAATCCTCATGTACAGCACTGGCAATTCTCTCACGTAACCACTGCTCTCCATGGGAACAAACCATACGCAGTACAATCATAGCACCTAATAGGGTGATGTATCCGTATGATAGACTTTCACCTTGTACGATTAGGCCATCAATGATACGAGCAAACACATATGCCTGGCATACAGTAGCCATAGTCCCCAAAAGGACCACGCCAAATAACGATAGGTAGGACCGAGGATGCAGTTTCACTAACTGCCAAGCAAAAGGATGAAACATAGAGTCTCCTTTCAATACCTAGTAAATATTCATATATCATATGCAAAAAGGGACGTGAAACCACGCCCCTTGTCAATCACTATGGATTAATAGTGTAAGTCATCTTGAGATACACGATGACGGAAATAGTAGTATGCCCATGCTTGGTACACTAATACAATAGGTACAAAGATACATGCTACGATGGTCATCAATGTTAATGTATATGTAGAGGATGATGCATTCATAATTGTTAAGCTGTATGCTGGATCAATGCTAGATACCATGATACGAGGGAACAATCCTGCAAAGTAAGCCAATGTAACAAATAGAATTGTTAAGGCACTGAACACAAACCCTTTACCAGTTTGGCGCATGCGTGTAAAGCCCCAAGATACTAAGAAGCTTACGATTGCCAATGCAAAGGCTACTGTAGCCAATGTGCTATTGAATAAATCAGTGTACACATAGGTAGCACCTACCAATACCAACGCACCTACGGCTGTAATCACACCTTCTACTAACGCAGCTGCACGAGCGCGTTCAGAGATTTCCCCTGTTGTTTTCAAGGATGCATATAAAGCACCATGGTACAAGAATACGCACACGAAGGCAACTCCACAGAGAATCGTGTATACGCTCAATAAATCTAAGAACCCACCTACAAAGTTCATATCTTTATCAATTGGTGTACCTTGGATCAAGTTACCTACTGTAACACCCCAAAGAAGTGCTGGGATAGCAGATCCGAAGAAAATGCACCAGTCGAAAGCAGCACGCCATGTTGGGCTTTTATCTTTACTGCGGAAGTCAAAAGATACGCCACGAGCGATTAACGCTGCTAACATCAAGAACAATGCCAAGTAGAAACCACTGAATAAGGTAGCATATACTTGAGGGAAGGATGCAAACATAGCACCACCAGCGGTGAGCATCCATACTTGGTTACCGTCCCATACAGGACCGATAGTATTGATTAATTGACGGCGTTCACGATCTGTTTTACCTAAGAACGGAAGCCACATGCCTACACCGTAATCAAGACCTTCTAAAATGAAGAATCCTGTAAATAGCACACCTACTAAGATGAACCAAATTAATTCTAAGTTATTTGTAATTATTTCCATAATGTAGCCTCCTCTTGTTCAACCACATCATGAGCTGGGTTACCAGCTGGACCCGCTTGAATATGTTTTACTGCCAAGTATATTGCGGCAATCGCCATGACTACGTATACAGCTGTAAAACCAATGATTGTTGTCCAGATTTCTGGGGCTGTTACCACTTTAGATGCACCATCTGCCGTTTTTTGTAAGCCATATACAAGCCACGGTTGACGGCCCGCTTCTGCCACATACCACCCTGTGGAGTTCGCAATGAATGGAAGGGCTAACATATGATAAATCCCTTTTAAGGCTGCTTTGTTGTTAAGCAATTTGCCTTTCATATGCAAGTAGTACCCTACGATGGATATGACAAGCATCAAGATACCTGCTAAAATCATCACACGGAAAGACCAGAACATAGATGTTACATGCGGCACATAATCGCCTGCACCATGTTTCAATTCTGCTTCTTTTTGAAGGTCATTGATACCTTTCACTTCCCCTTTGAAAGAGTCATGAACTACGAAGGACAAGGCGCCCGGTACGCCGATTTCAAAACTGTTCTTTTTGCCGTCTTGGTCAATACCTGCAACGATAGCAAATGGAGCTGGATCATGAGTTTCCCATAACGCTTCAAAAGCAGCTACTTTCATCGGTTGTAATTTCGCTACCGTTTGACCTTGGAAGTGACCTGCACCACCTACTAATAAACTGCCAATCACAGCAGCACCTAAACCAAATTTAATAGATTTAGAGTAGAACTCTACATGACTATTTTTCAATAAATGCCATGCACTGACAGAGGCGATAATCACACCTGCTGTTAAGATGCCATCTGTAAAGATATGTAAATATTGGCCTGGTAAGTATCCATTTTGTAGAATCGCCGCAAAAGAATCCATTTCTGCACGACCATTGCGAATGGCGAAACCTACTGGATGTTGCATAAATGAGTTCGCTACTAAAATCCAGAATGCCGATAAATTACTACCGATGGCTACTAACACTGCTACAAATGCGTGTGCTTTAGGGGATAATTTATCCCAACCAAAAATCCACGCGCCCATGAAAGTAGACTCTAAGAAGAATGCTGTTAACGCTTCTAACGCCAAAGGAGCTCCGAAGATATCTCCCATGAAGCGAGAGTATTCCGCCCAGTTCATTCCAAAATGGAACTCTTGAACGATACCTGTTACAACACCCATTGCAAAGTTAATTAAGAATAATTTCCCCCAGAACTTTGCCATTTTTTTGTACACTTCGTTTTTCGTACGCACATAAGTAATTTCTAGTATTGCTACTAATACTGTCATACCTAGCGTGAACGGTACGAAGAGCCAATGATAGATCGTCGTCAATGCAAATTGAAAACGAGCTAACAAGACTGCATCCATCATGTTAATTCCTCCTCACTTGAATACAATTTATACCACATGGTGCAATGATATTTGAATCGAACGCTCACGTTTTGCTAACGTTTCGAAATCAACCTTTTTTAATTCTTCCATTAATCCTAATTGAATTTTTCCCACAGCTTCTTGTACTGCACATTGTCCACCACAACCACGGGAACAACTTTGAGAATCGTATAAACAATGTTGTAAATACGTCTCTCCTTCTACTGCTGATAGTACATCATACAAACTAATATCTTTTGGTTTCTTAGCTAGTGAAAAACCACCCTCTACACCTCGAAAGGAGTGCAATAATTTTGCCTTCACCAAGTATCTCATAATTTTCAATAGAAAACGCTCTGGAATTTTACTTGTTTTAGCTAGATCCGCACCTACTTTACGAGTGCCTAAAGGTAACATAGACATGTATAAAACGACTCGAAATGCATAGTCTGTAGCCTGATTAAATTTCACTTTTATTCCTCTTTTCATAGTATATAATAGTCACAAAGCTCTAGCGGCTTCAAAAGTACACTTTATGAGTATACTTTATATCTATAAAAAATGCTCGCGTGCAAAAGCGTTCGAGCATCTCTTATCTCTATTATAAGAAATTATTGAGAATCGCGCAATAGATTTCTTCATAATTTCTTCATAATTTTTTCTTTATACATGTGCTACTAAATCAATCAACACATAGGCCAAAGCAGATACAATTGCTGACAATGGTATCGTAATAAACCACGCAAATACCATAGACCGAGCTGTACTCCAATTCACGGCTCTCACACGCATCGCTGTGCCTACGCCCATAATGGACCCACTCACTACATGGGTTGTGGAAACTGGCAAATGTAATAAGGTTGCCGTAAAAATCGTTATGGCAGAGTTTAAATCTGCTGCAAAGCCATTAATACTTTCCAATTTAAAAATTTTACTACCCACAGTAGCAATAATTTTCCAACCCCCTGCTGCTGTACCTAATGCCATCGCTGTGGCACAGGCAATTTTAACCCAAATTGGTACATCCAAGGTTGGTAAATGGCCGCTAGCTACTAATGTTAGGGTAATAATCCCCATCGCTTTTTGCGCATCATTAGACCCATGGGAAAATGACATTAATGCCGCTGACACTAATTGCATGTTACGGAATCGATCATTTAAAATAATAGGCGAAAATCGTCCAAATAGGATAAGCAGTATTTTCATAACAATATAGCCTAATACTAATGCCAAAATCGGAGACGCCACAAGAGATATAAAGATTTTACTAATACCGCCTACCTGCAGTGCCTCTGGTCCGACAGAAATCAATACAGCCCCAATAATTCCGCCTATCAAAGCATGCGAGGAAGAGCTTGGAATCCCATACCACCAAGTTAAGAGGTTCCAAAAAATGGCACCTACTAGAGCAGCTACTATAATTTCACCATTGATCATCTCTGGCGCGGTAACAATATCACCACCAATGGTTTTGGCAACACCTGTACTCACCATAGCCCCTAAAAAGTTTAACGTTGCTGCCATCATAACCGCTGTTTTCGGCGCAATCGCTCTCGTCGATACAGAAGTAGCAATGGCATTCGCCGTATCATGGAACCCATTTATATAGTCAAAGGCCAACGCTAATAATACGACGGCCCATATTACCCAACCATCAAGCATACTTTAATACTACCCGGCGGAATGTCCCTACCAAAGTCTCAGAGCCATCGATAACTTCCTCCATGGAGCTAAGAATTTCCTTCCATTTAATGATTTCAATAGGATCGCTACACTCTGTAAAAAGTTTCGCCATTTCCACATGGTAAATATCATCTGCCTCGGCTTCAAGTCGTAATACTTCTAACGCTCGGCCCTCTACTTTTAGATAATTCTTTTTTAAACTACCCATATAAGAGATGGATTTTTTAATGTGCTTACAACATTTAGCTACAATTTCTGCCATGCGAATGGCCCCTGCAGTTGGTTCACTTTGTACTTGATACATCACCATTTTATCCATAATTTCTTTGATATTATCAATGGTGTTATCTAATTGATCAATCAAAAGTTGAATGTCTTCGCGGTCCATCGGTGTAATAAACGTTTTACGTAAACGGTCCATAGTGGCAGCTACCAATTCATCAGCTTCATGTTCTTTTTGTTCAATTTGGCGAAGGGCTTCTTGTTTTTCCACTTCTCCTTCAAACACTTCTTGCATCAATTGTGCAGCTTCATGACATAGTTCAGCATGGTCATTGAGCATACTGAAAAACTTTTCTTCTTTTCCTTTTAAATTGAAAGCCATTACATCCTCCAACAACTTACTATGTATATTACATATATCCATTATAGCACGTACCATTCACTTGTGCACGTAAAATGCAAAAGAGCCTATACATTTTTTAGTTTCGTAAATTGCATCTACTATGAAAGGTACTTTAGAATCTAGTTTTACTTCTAGTATTTCCAACAAATTTTTCGTCTTTCTCTCCATATCGATATGCCATAATTCCTTCTTAGCCAATGGGCAATCAAAAAATAGCTATCTTGACAATGAGATACACAGTATTGCCATAGATAGCTATAACCAATCTATTATTTTATTAACTCTCGTTTTAAATGTTTAACCTCTGGTAAAATTAACTCATTCATAGCTAGTGTAACAGCACCAACTGAACCAGGGATAGCAAATAGGATGGAATGGTCCTTCACGCCTGCAATCGCACGAGACGCTAAGGCTTTCGTTCCAATATCATCTCGATAGCTTAAGAACCTGAACAGTTCACCAAATCCGGGAATTTCCTTATCTAGTAGGGGTTGCACAGCTTCAATAGATACATCGCGTTTGGCAATACCCGTACCACCCGTGCTAATAATAATATCTGCGCTCTCAACAGCATGTTCATAGATCCAAGCACGTACACTGTCATCTATGTTCTCATCATAAACTTGAACGTCCGTACCATAATCACCAGTGAACGCTTTTTCAATGGCCCCCTGGATCTCCTTAATCGTATCTGTCACGATTTGACGAGATACTACCTCAAATCCAGCTTCACGGGCTAACTCTTCTACACGAGCGCCCCCTTTATCTGTTTCCTTTGTTCTTGTATCAGACACCGTTATCACCGCTACTGTTAACGGACGCTCTGTAAATTCCATCATTGCCATGTGTATATTCCTTTCTATGCAGCAAAACTATCCTATATATTATCACGGTCAGTAGTACCGATTACTTAGCATCTATAGTACCCTACTAACCCTCTCTTGACTATCTTTCATCATTTACCAATTCGGTAACATACTATGCCATCTTACTAGCTAGTACTTCGAAAGCCTCTTGTATAGTATTCCACGACTATATACCTAATAGTATACGAGTCCGATGGACACTTTCTTATAAGCACTTTAGCAAGTACATCTTCGAACGCTGTATGCTACAGAAAGGTATCTATAGGTATAGTAGCATATCTACTATTTAATTGCTATAACAAAAGTTAAAGTCCAAAAAATTCTTTAACCTCTTTCAACTGTCCTTTTGTACAAGAAATATATAGTTCATCTCCACACTGTAACACGGTTGTCGCTACTGGCACAATCGGTTGTCCACCTCTGTCAATGCTGACAATCATAGACCCTCGTGGCATTTCCATATCTTTCAACATCATATCTACATAGGGACAAACTACAGATAATCGAGTTTGGAAAAAAGTTTGTTCCTCCTCTGCGCCCACAATGCCTTGGCTCATACGAATTAATAAATTATCATAGATTGGTAATTCTTTCATAAATTCAGCCGTCAAATAGGCGCTGATGGCCACTGTGCCCACTTGGTATATGCTGTGAAAGCTATTTGTCATCTCCAGTACAAGTAATATGGCAAGTAAGGGGGTTCGCATAGATGCCGCCAACATACCTGCCATACCACAAATAATAAAGCTACTACCGAAGGCTTGTGGCAACATATGTATCTCCACCAACACACTGTGAGTTAATGCCCCTACTGCGGATCCTATGACAACCATGGGTAAGAAAATCCCGCCTTGCGCCCCTGTGCCATAACAAATCGAAGTTAGCACAATTTTTCCTATGACGATATAGAGCAATACTTGCAACGTTTGTTGATGTTCTACCATCATAGTAACTACATCATTTCCACCACCTAATAATAGTTGTGAATCTATTCCTAAGAGCGTTACTCCTAGAAATGTAAGCGAAATTTTCCACCCCCTAGAAATAGGTAATCTATCGTACAAAGATTTAACAGCAATAATCATACGATTGAATACAATCCCAAAGAGACCTACACATATGCCTAAGATAAAAAGTGTATCAAAGTAAGCAATAGGGATACTTTCCATGACCGAGAATCCTAGTGATGGAGTCAGTCCAAACACCAATGAGGTAATTAAATTAGATGATATCGTCGCTGAAAATGTAGGAATCACAAGTTTTGGATAGAAACTTTTATGCACTTCTTCAAACACAAAGATAGCACCTGATACTGGGGCACTGAAAGCAGCCGTCAATCCTGCAGCTGCTCCGGCAGATGTTAAAATTCGCTCCTCTCGAAGAGAACTACCAAACCAATTCGATAGTAGTTTCCCCGTTGCACCACCAAGCTGTACAGATGGTCCTTCACGTCCTACTGAGAATCCAACAATCCCAGTAAAAGCGCCACCAAAGAACTTTGACACCAATGTAGGAAAAGGATTCATATTAAAGATACCTTTCATTTCCCCTTCGATTTGAGGAATCCCAGAACCACCTGATAAAGGTGCCCACTTGAGCAATAGGTGACATCCCCATCCGAGGACCATCATAATCAGCGTCCAAACCACGATTTGTTCCATCGTTGCAACAGCCATAAATTCGTGGCGATACTCATTGCCCCAATGAATGATATATCTGAAAGCAGATCCGATAGTACCTGCTACAATTCCTATGAGAATACCTTTGAGGATTAAAAGTAGAAACTCCTCCCGATCAAAGGTATTGAAAAATTCAATTTTAGGCCGTTTAAAAAGCGTATTACGTATATGTCTTGTCATGATATTACCTTACTTAGAAGCAAAGCCCCCTTGTATTAAGATAGAGTGCCATCAATCCTACAGCAATGGCATATGGTATAATCATAATTCGAAATGTGAAAGAAATCATTAACACTGCGTATGCTGTATAAAGTAAATAGATACCTAACATTAGTACTCTTTAGAAGGCTATAGAGTTAATACTAGATAATGTTAAAATTATGTGTTTATTGTATCATGTTTATATTGTAAAGTATATTCTATTAAGATTAGTTGTGACATTGGGGTGGACAGTTCTTTATTTGTTAGTTGC
The DNA here is from genome assembly GCA_963521235.1 of uncultured Veillonella sp. Taxonomy (GTDB): domain Bacteria; phylum Bacillota; class Negativicutes; order Veillonellales; family Veillonellaceae; genus F0422. Next base: position 14,602 of record CAUQUX010000009.1, read on the forward strand.
AACTTCCTATGTGTTCCTGGCTGTGGATTTTGTGCACCCCTTTGGGGCTTCAAAATCTTACGCCAGGAACTAAGCGATGCTCTATGATTTATGCGTCGCTTTGCTCCTTTAAATCATGAGCCCTGCTTATTCCAGGCCTTATCAGATATAACTTTGTTAAAGCTTGATTAATCTGGCTGGAAACGGCCTGCAGATATAGCCTTATCATTTGCAACTTCCTGTTCGCCCCTGTGGATTTTCTTTACTCCCTTCGGTCGTAGAAAATCTTACGGGCCGAACTCCCCGATTC
>CAUQUX010000010.1:0-14444 GCA_963521235.1 uncultured Veillonella sp.
TTTGAAGCCCCAAAGGGGTGCACAAAATCCACAGCCAGGAACACATAGGAAGTTGATGATTTAGTAAGTTTACATACGAGCAGGTCGTCCTGGAATCCCCAGTGAACCACTTTCATAGGAGTATAGCGACGCATGAAAGTGTGAGAATCGGGGAGTTCGGCCCGTAAGATTTTCTACGACCGAAGGGAGTAAAGAAAATCCACAGGGCAGAACAGGAAGTTGCAGATGACAAGGTAGAAAGATAGCCGTTTCCAGCCCACACGACAAAATAGGCTTTCACAAATGACAAAGCGATAAGAATCATGGATGTAAAGCACAAGTGTAAGATTTTATTTGTAAACTACATCTCTTAACTCAAGGTTGCCTATTGTCCTAAATCCCTCCACCATGTATAATGAAATAGATTGTAATACGAAGTAACAATTGTACTTACGTAGAGAGGAAATTAGATAAAAAATGAAACAAGTTATGATCGCTACGGACCATATGAGTCATGTGTACCAAGACGAAATGGGCCGTGAGGTGCACGCCTTACAGGATGTGAGTGTTCACATTCACGAAGGTGAGTTTGTCAGTATTATTGGAACTAACGGCAGCGGTAAAAGTACGCTGGCTAAGCATTTCAATGTGCTGTTACAACCAACATCAGGTACCGTTACCGTTTTAGGAATGGATACAAAAGAAGAACAATTAATTTGGAATATTCGCCAAAATGTGGGCATGGTATTCCAAAACCCAGATAATCAAATCGTGGCAGCTATTGTAGAAGAAGATGTGGCATTTGGACCAGAGAATTTAGGAGTGCCGGCGCCAGAAATTCGTGAACGTGTCGATGCCGCATTAGCAGCTGTGAACATGTCGGACTATGCTTTACATGGACCTCATCTATTATCAGGTGGACAAAAGCAACGCATCGCCATTGCTGGTGTATTAGCGATGAAACCGAAATGTATTATTTTAGATGAGCCAACGGCTATGCTAGATCCAAAAGGTCGTAAAGAAGTCATGGATACGGTGTATCGTCTCAATAAAGAAGAGGGCATCACCATCGTGTATATTACGCATTTTATGGAAGAGGCTGCCTTGGCAGATCGCATCATCGTCATGAAACAAGGTAAGATCATTGATGAGGGGGCACCGAAAGATGTATTTATGAATGTTGATACCTTAAAAGGCCTTGGTCTTGATGTGCCGGTACCATCTGAAATTGCAGTTCGTTTACAAGATAAAGGTATAGCAATGCCAATAGGTATTACTACTAATGAAGAACTAGGGGAGGCCATATGTCAATTCAATTAGAACATGTTACCTACACCTATGGACAGGGTACACCTTTTGAAAAAACGGCTTTGCATGATGTGAACTTGACCATTCACGAAGGTGAGTTTGTAGGCATCATCGGCCATACAGGGTCTGGTAAATCTACATTAGTACAACATTTGAATGGATTGTTGCATCCTACCACAGGCACTGTGAAAGTAAATGGTGTGGACCTAGTGGGTAAAACAGAAGAGGTAAAACAAACACGCCACAAAGTAGGCATGGTATTCCAATATCCAGAGCATCAACTCTTCGAGGAAACCATTGCTAAAGACATTGCCTTTGGTCCCAAAAACCTAGGCTTTGATGAGGCAGAAATAGATCGTCGTGTGCGAGAAGCCATGCAATTTGTAGGCTTAGACTACGATACCTATGCAGAACGGTCTCCCTTCCATTTGTCGGGAGGACAAATGCGCCGTGTGGCTATCGCAGGCGTCATTGCCTTAGACCCAGACTATTTAATTCTCGATGAGCCTTCTGCAGGGTTAGACCCGTTTGGACGGGAAGAAATCTTCGGTGAAATTATGAAACTTCACAAGGAAAAGGGAATTACGGTTATCTTGGTGTCTCATAATATGGAAGATATTTCTCGCATGGCGAATCGCTTGATTGTTATGCACCAAGGGCAAGTCTTATTAGATGGCAATCCTATTGAGATTTTCCACCATGACCGTGAGAAATTGCAATCCGCTGGCGTTGACGTGCCACCATTGTCGCAAACCTTGCAAGCTTTGGCAGAACGAAACATTCCCGTCAATATTGATCGTGTCCATGTCCATGAGGCAGTAGCAGATATTTATGACTATCTCAAGGAGGTGCACCATGCTAAGTAATATTACTATTGGCCAGTACTTTCCAGGAGATTCCTTGTTACACCGTATGGATCCACGGGCTAAGATTATAGCTACCATGATCTTCATCATTGCTATTTTCTTTGCGGACAGTTTAGTGACTTATAGCATTGTGGCGGCCTTTACCTTTGGTTGTTTGGGCCTGTCTCGCTTGCCTGTGCGATTAATTTGGTTGTCCATTAAACCATTGTGGATCATCATCGTATTCACCTTGGCCATTCACGTGTTTACCACACCAGGGGAATACCTATTTACCTATGGTTGGCTTCATATCAGCCGTGAAGGTCTGAATTTGGGTGGCCTTATGGCAGGACGATTGATTTTCTTAATCGTATTCTCCTCCTTGTTGACCTATACCACATCGCCCATACGCTTGACGGACGGTATTGAAAGACTCTTAAATCCATGGAAGCGCTTTGGTGTACCAGCCCATGAACTGGCTATGATGATGACTATTGCCTTACGATTTATTCCGACCTTATTAGAGGAAACGGATCGCATCATGAAAGCTCAAGAATCCCGTGGTGCTGACTTTACCACAGGATCCTTACTGAAACGGGCAAGAAATATGGTGCCTTTACTTGTGCCATTATTTATTAGTGCCTTCCGCCGTGCTGATGAATTGGCAGTAGCCATGGAATCTCGTTGCTACCGAGGTGGAGAAGGTCGTACACGGATGAAAGAATTACGCTATAGTCCATTAGATTTCTATGGTATTGGCACCGTGGTGTTCGTAAGTGTTCTATTAGCCGTATTGCGCTGGGGCTTTGCTATATAAGTAGTAGACATATATATATGTTAGCCGTATTGTACTGGGGCTTTGGTATTTAAGTGCTAGTTGCAGATATATATGCTAGTGACAGATGTATGTGCAAATCTAATAGGGTTAGAAAGACAGTAGAAAGAATAAGATATGCCAGATATGACAAGAACTATACAGCTTATCGTTGCCTATGATGGGACTGAGCTATGTGGGTACCAACGGCAACAGAATGGACCTACCGTGCAAGGATATCTAGAGGACGCTTTATCTAAGGTTTGTAATGAGCCTATCACGATTTACGGATCTTCTCGGACGGACGCAGGTGTCCATGCAAGAGGTCAAGTAGTGGCTTTTACAACGACAGGTAAGATTCCAGTGGACAATCTGATGAGAGCCCTCATTGCCCATATGCCGCCCTATATCGTGGTCCGTGAAGCACAGGAGCTGTCACAGGATTGGAATCCACGGAATTATGTGAAAGGGAAGGAATACATTTACACCATTCACAATGATGCCGTGGTGGATCCGCTGCAACTGCGCTATGCTTATCATGTGCGCAAACCTTTGGATATAACTGCCATGAAGCAAGCGGCACAAGCCCTAGAGGGGACACATAATTTCAGTACGTTCAAAGGCCATAATACGACAGTACAAGATCCAGTGAAAACGATGTATGCGGTGAAAGTTATCCAACAGGGGACGACTGTACGAATCCATGTGTTAGGTGATGGATTCGTGTATCACATGGTGCGGAATATGGCTGGATTCTTGGTGGATGTAGGCTTAGGTCGCTTTCAACCAGAGGACATGCCACGCATCATCGCTGGTGAAAATAGACAACTCATAGGAAAAACAGCACCTGCTCATGGCCTGTGTTTAGATACAGTGTTTACCGATGAGGATACCTTACAAGAGCGGGTACAGTGCATAGGGGACCTATAGGCTGTTAGACATGTAGGGATTCATAAGGAGTATCTGCCATAGATAGAACGTATCTATAGGGTCTAGGTTCGTATTTTCATAGGGATATTGTACATGTGCAAGTTAAGAAGAAGGGTTAACCTTCAATATGGGAGGGCTAGATTCATACTTTTATACTTTCATAGAGATAGTATACATAGATACAAGAATTAGATAGAGTGTCATGACTGTTACCTACAGGAAATGACTAGATACACTTAGGGGTATGATTGATTTTGGTAGATTGCTATGAACTTGCTATGAAATTACTGTGCAATTGCTATGAAAAAGAATATTTGTTAGTATATAAGTATAGCCCTAGGATAGGGTGTACAATGTAGGAGGTTATCATGAAAGAAGACGGAATTCATACGCATATTGCGATCAAAATGCCAGAGTATATTATTGATGTAGATGAATTGGTGAATGATCCAGTGAATCGTCGTAAATTGGCTCGATTCATTATGAAACGCCATTTAGATATGGATAAAATCATTGAAGAATTTGTGAACAATCCAGAGAATGAAGCGGAATTAATGCGCTTTGCAGCCTCTGTGGTATTCTCTAAAACAGGCCGTGATATGAATGAATATAGCGAAGATTTGTTGCCATTGTTCTTTGAAGAAGCGGTGTATGAAGACGATTTGTTATAATTGCATAGATGGCAAGAAGTAAGAAAAAAGGACTGTAACATATGTATCGAGTACATGTATACAGTCCTATTTTATTACCCTAAGATTCAATAAACTAAGTATTTAATTAGTCAAAGAATACATACTTTGCTAATACGATGGCTCCTAATACGTACATAAACCAATGTACATCTTTGTGACGACCAGTAATACATTTCATTAAAGGATACACGATGAGACCTGCTGCTACACCGTTGGCGATGCTGTATGTGAAAGGCATCAACACGATGACTAAGTAAGCAGGGAAACCTTCGGTCCAGTCAGAGAAATTAATTTCACGGATGGCCTCCATCATCAAGGCACCGACTAAGATTAATACTGGGGCAGTCGCTGCATTAGGAACTAATGCAATCAAAGGAGCAAAGAATAAACAAAGGATAAACATGATACCACAAGTGACAGCCGTCAATCCTGTACGACCACCAGCGCCAACGCCGGCAGCACTTTCAACGAAAGCAGTAATCGTACTAGAACCAAGCATAGCGCCAACACTTACACCGAGTGAATCCACAATCATCGCTTTGCCAAGACCAGGGAACTCCCCTTTTTTGGGGTCTGCAATGCCAGCTTTGGAAGCAGTAGCAATTAAGGTGCCCATGGAGTCGAACAACTCAACGAAGGTGAAAGAAAAAATAATCGTTACCAGACCTACTTGGAAGGCAGAGGCAATGTCTAGATCCATGAAAGCAATCTTGCTGAAGTCAGGAATCGCTATAATGCTTAAGGTATCTGGTAAGGTAGCAACGCCAGTCGCATAGGCGATGATAGATGTGACGATGACACCGATTAATAAAGACCCAGGTACTCGACGAGCCATGAGAGCAGCGGAGAAGAATAATGAGAACAGAGAAAGGAGCACTTCAGGATTGCTCAAGTTACCTAATGTCAATAAGGTTTCTGATGCAGTAGGAGCCCCATGACCTTTTGCAGTCACAATATCGTTCAGTGTACCAGGTTGTAAGGACAAGGCAATAGTCATAAGTCCAGATAGCTTTAAACCAATGATACAAATGAATAAGCCGATACCTACCGTAATGGCAATTTTTAAAGAAGAAGGAATGGCCTCAATGATGAGCTGACGGATTCTCGTCAAGGTCAATACAAGGAATACAAGACCAGAAATAAAAACAGCACCTAACGCAGTTTGCCAAGTCAATCCCATGCCTAGGACCACGGTAAAAGAATAGAAGGCTAATAAGCCAACCCCTGGTGCTAGGGCGATAGGGTAATTAACAAATACCCCCATAGCAATGGTGACTAATCCGCCACCTAAAGCAGTAGCAATTAATACGGCATCTTTGTCCATGCCTGCTAAGCTTAGCAAGTTAGGTGCTAATAGCAAAATATATGCCATGGTAATGAAAGTCGTGAGTCCCGCAAGGATTTCTGTGCGGATCGTAGTATTTCGCTCTTTCAGAGCAAATACGCGTTCTAACATGGTGAACCTCCTAATGATTAAATAAAAATGCTCCTTTATTGTAGCATAGAGAATGTCATTAGGATAGATTTTTTGATAGAATATATTCAAAAAAATTATAAAACATAGATAACTATATAAAATTTACTAATAAGATATATACATGTACACTAAGGAGTGACATTGGTTTTCAGTATGTGTAAATATACGAAAATGGTTGCATGGTTGCATATTGTGCTGATTTGGTATGCATTTTAGTTACTAAATATGTAAACAAAATATATAGACAAAATTCGTTATTATATATATAATATGTAATAGGAATAAATCCTACTTATGGAGAGGTATTATTATGAAAATTTCTACCAAAGGTCGTTATGCATTACGCGTATTAGTGGATTTAGCAGAGCATAGTGTAAATCGCAATGTATCTATTCGTGAAATGGCGGAGCGTCAAAAAATTTCTGATAAATATTTAGAAGGAATTGTAGCACGTCTAAGTGCCGCTGGGTATGTAAAAAGTGTTCGAGGCAAGTATGGTGGATATCAGTTGACAAAAGAACCAAAAGACTATACACTGTACGATATCTTGGCAGCAACAGAAGATTCTATTGCTGTGGTAGCTTGTTTAGAGGAAGATGTTAACACATGTCCAATGAGCGAGGGGTGTCGCACATTGCCATTATGGGAGCATCTGCAAAATCACTTGAGAGAGTATATGCGAAGCTTAACACTGCAAGATGTAATTGACCGACGTTTTTCAGTGTAATTTGTTTGGGAAAAGGGAAGTTTACCATGAGAGAAAAGAAGGTTAGTTTGGAAGTAGAAAGCCACGTAGGTTTTCCGTTGTATGCAGCGTCGAAAGAAGTATTTAGAGCGTGTCAACCAGAGTTGATGAACCTAGGTCTTACTTACACGCAGTATTTAGTAATGTCTGTGATTTGGGAATTGAAAACAGTAAACCTAAAACTTATTGGGGAGAAACTATATTTAGATTCAGGCACATTAACACCATTATTGCGTAAACTAGAATCAAAAGGTTTGATTATTCGTGAGCGCTTAAAAGAGGATGAACGTTCTATGGTGATTACATTAACTGCAAAAGGAAAATCCTTACAGAAAAAAGCTCGACACATCCCAGAATTGATTGAGTCGAAACTTGGTGTATCATCGGAAGAACTTGAAGTGTTACAAGGCTTGTTATATAAAGTCTTACATCATGTAAAAGGATACTAATCGTACAAGGTATATAATGACAAAATGTAGAGGATCGTTGATAGGATATCAACGACCTCTATTTTTTATAAGCTACGGAGGCACATCTGATGTTGTATAGTAACTGTGATACAATATAGATGGGATTGTGAGAATGCAAAGGATGTGAATCATGAAACAATTACAACAAACAGGTATGGTTGCAGTTTGGATACTTACCATAGGCATGTCCTTCTTGGCGATTTGCTATACTATGATTATCCCTTTTTTACCAGTGTATCTACTAGAACTAGGCGTAGAACGAGAGGAACTAGCACTCTGGTCGGGACTGTCTTTTTCCATATCTTTTTTTGTGGCGGCTGTCATGGCTCCTGTATGGGGTCGGTTAGCGGACAAGCATGGGAAAAAGTTAATGGCCGTGCGGGCTGGACTGTTAATTGGTATATCCTATCTATGGGGTGCTTTTGTACAGGATGAATATCAATTTTTGTTAGTGCGAGCCTTTCAAGGATTTGCCAATGGATTTATGCCTGCAGCGATGACGATGGTATCTTTGTCGGTACCGAAAGAACGAGTGGGGACGGCTATGGGAATCTTTCAGATGGGGCTTGTACTGGGTAACACCGTAGGACCTTTAACAGGGGGGCTGACGGAACTGGCGGTAGGTATGCGACCTGTCTTTGCAGTGGCAGGGATTACCTTATTCATCGTTACGGCAGCTATCGCTATCTTTGTGAAAGAACCGCAGGTTGACAGCGTAACTCCAGTGAAAGTGACCTCTTTCAAAGAGGATTTGAAAGCAGCTAAGCAAAATACAATTCTTGTTCATATCTTAGCCTTATATTTCTTGGTGCAGTCCGTATTACTTATGCTGCAACCTATTGTGGCCATTTATGTGGGCGAATTAAAAGGCTCCATGGAAGGTGCTGCTATGTTAGCAGGGTCCATCCTCAGCGGTGGTGGCGTTATGGGGATGATTATGACCAATGTGTGGGCTGCCTATGGACAGCGCCGTGGCTATTTTAAAGTTATCTCCTATGGTTTGCTAGGAACAGGAGCCGTATTGTTACTACAAAGTTTGCCATTTGGTCTTTGGTGGTTTGGAGCCTTGCAATTGTTGATAGGGGTCTTTATTGTAGGTATTTTCCCATCTTTGGGATCAGCTATGACTGTGAATACAGAACCGACTGTACGTGGTCGTGTTTTTGGATTAGCCACAACCTCACAACAGTTAGGAAACATGATGGGCCCTCTTTTTGCCAGTGTAGTGGCTACCTATTGGGGGACATCCTATGTATTTCTTGTGGCGGGCATAGGGATGATGTGCATTGGCTATTTAGTATTGAAAGTACATGGACATCGTCCGAATCTACAAAATGAGTCATGATAGATTGTATAAGGTTATACATGGAGGTGGTTATATGCCAAACACATTGATTTTGAATGGCCATATTTTACACACACCAAGTCCTGAGCAATTTGTATCCATACCAGAAGGTTACATCGTAGTAGTGGATGGTTCTGTTGTGTATTGTGGTGACAGTTTACCAACTACGTATGAAGGACTTCCTGTTGTTGAGTATAGGAATCAGCTGATTATTCCAGGGTTTGTAGATACTCATGCTCATGCTCCACAATATTGTAATCGTGGATTGGGAATGGATAAGGAATTATTGCCATGGTTAGAAACGTATACATTCCCAGAAGAAAGCAAGTTCAAGGATACAGAGTATGCTCGTTTAGTGTACAGTGCCTTCGTGCGTGATCTATAGCGTCATGGTACGACACGAAGTATTCTGTTTGGCACGATCCATAAGGATAGTATCTTAGTCTTAATGGAGTTATTACAACAGGCGGGCTTGTCTGCGCTAGTGGGAAAAGTCAATATGGACCGTAATAGCCCAGACTTTTTGATTGAAGAGACAACGCAATCCTTGTCAGATACGAAAGCTTGGTTAGAAGCCTCGAAAGCATTTGGTCCATTAGTGAAACCGATAATTACACCGCGATTTGTACCTTCTTGTACTAGCGAATTGATGCGTGGTTTAGGTGAACTCGCTAAGGAATATGAGGTGCCAGTAAAATCTCATTTATCAGAAAACCATGGGGAAATTGAATGGGTATCGGCATTGCATCCTGAATCAGGTAGTTATACCGATGTGTATTATGAACATCAGTTGATGGGACAGACCCCAACGGTGATGGCCCATTGTATTCATTTAAGTGAAGCCTTCTACTTAGCTACTAAGGGTGGTGGAACATTCTTTGGTAAGGTAGGTAGCTTTGAAGTGGGCTATGAACTAGATGCCCTTGTCATCGACGATACATCTATGTTTGATGCCAATGAACGGTCTCTAGAAGAACGCTTGGAACGATGGATTTACATCGGTGATGATCGCCATATTATGAAACGCTATGTGACGGGTCGCTTATTAGAAGAACCAAATTAATGTAAATATACAAAAAGAGGAACGTTGATCGAGTTGGTCAACGTTCCTCTGTTGTATATACAATATTTTGTTACAGCGCCTTACTGGCTATCTATGTTGTTAACAACATCTCAGCTTTAGGGGAGATACAGGTCAGAGATTCTAGACGTTCTCTTCTGGTTTTGTAGCCGTTTCAGATTGTATAGGTAAATGGAATCCAAAGACGGTGCGTACTTCTGGGGTGCTTTCTACTTCGAGAGTGCCTTCGTGGAGTTGTACGACATGTTGTACAAAGTATAAACCAAGGCCAAGACCTTTGTTTTCTTTAGACGTACGGGATGGATCTACTTGGTAGAGACGGTCCCAAACCATAGGAATGCTTTCAGGAGGAATGCCGATACCATCGTCCTGTACAAAGATGTGAAGGGTATCGCCCAAAGACACTTCAAAGTGGACTTTCGTATGAGCAAATTTCAAAGCATTGTCCAACAAATTGGCCATCGCTTGTTGCAACAGAATTTGGTTGCCATGAACGATGATGGGGTCATCAATGTGGCTAGTGAAAGTTAGCCCTTTTTCCTTGCTCAATCGCGCATAGGTGGACGCTAGTTGTGTTGCCACATCAGTAAGATGTACAGGCAGTTTTGAGATATTCATGGTGTTGTCTAGTCGAGCAATTTCAAGCAACTGAGATACCATGTCTGCCATGCCCTTACTTTGGATATAAATATTTTCAAAGCTTTCTTTGGCTTCCTCGATGGAGGCCACATATTGGCGCGCGTAATCACTTTCTGCTTGGATAACGGCAATCGGTGTACGTAACTCGTGGGAGATATCAGAGTTAAATCGTTTTTCTCGGTTTGAAGAGTCCTCTAAGCTACTGAGCATATGGTTGAAAGTAGATGCCAACTGATACATGATATCTCCCGATTCGGGTATGTTTTCAATGCGTTCTGATAAGTCGCGTTTCAATGAAATTTGTGCGGCTAAGTTAGTTACGGTACGGACTGGTTTTAATCCTCGTTGGATAATCCAGTAGCCACCGATGGAAGCAATGGTTACAAACAGGATGCCACCAACTAACAAAGCTAAGAACATGTTATTGGACTTTCTGGTTAACACTGTCATTGGCACAACACCACGGATATAGCCTTGTATGCCAGGTCGATATTGAAGGGGGGCATCATAGTATAGGAAGGCGTGATGAGTCTGACTCACCTCGGTGATAGCATCGAAAGAAGGAGGTGCTTCCTTCGGAAAATGTTCGGGTAAACTACCTCGCAATATAATGCCATCATGGGTATACACTAGGAGAAATATTCCTTCGTCAAAGGGCTTAAAGTTTTTAGGATGGCTAGCAGCTTCAATGACAGATTTCTGCAAACCCATACGAATTTCGTGTTCATCCCAAGAGTGAGTGAGTTGGATAACGAACGTTCCTAAGGCACCAATCATTAGGAATAGAAAGATAGAGTACCAGCTCGTGATTTTGTAGACTAAGGGCACACGAGTGAGAAATGACAGGAAAGAGTGAAAGCAACGTTTGGCGATGTCCTTCATAGATTATTCCTCGGTGCGGAATACATAGCCTACGCCACGAACTGTTTGAATTAATTTTTTGCTTTCATCGATATCGACTTTTTTGCGTAAATCTTTGATGTACACGTCGATGAGGTTGGAGTAACTTTCATAGTCGTATTCCCACACATGGTCGAGAATTTGTTGGCGAGACAAGACAATATTTGGGTTGCTTGCTAAATAGAATAAAAGATCAAACTCTTTTGCGGTTAACACCACAGGGAATCCATTGAGAAGGACGGAACGACTTTTTTGATTGATACGCAATGGGCCAGCGATGATATCTTCCACAGCTTGGTTACGACCACGGCGAGCCAAGGCATAAATACGAGCAATGAGTTCATCAAATTCAAAAGGTTTTACTAAATAGTCATCGGCTCCTAGGTTTAAGCCAGAAACTTTATCTTCTAGAGCATCTTTGGCAGTTAAGAACAAAACAGGTGTTTTATTGCCCTCAGCACGCATTTGTTTGACTACGGCAAGACCATCCATTTTGGGCATCATAATGTCCATGATGATTACGTCATAGCTGGAAGTGGAAATGTAATCTAATCCAGATTCTCCATCATAACATTGATCCACAATCATGGATTCTACTTTTAATCGTTTGGCGATAATATTATTCAGCATTTCTTCATCTTCAACAATTAAAATCTTCATAGGGACTCCTTTCACATGTTGTCATATAGTTGTATTGTAACGTATTTTTACAATAGATAAAAGTGAATTTTATATAAGCAGTATAGACGGCGAAGATGAATAGACTATGAATGATTGCTTTATCATGCGGTGTCACCTATAATAAACTTAGACTGACTAGCATAGGTTCGGTACAGGTCATGTTCAGTTGCAACGGCGTACTCACTATCTGCACAGATGATGCATAGACAGTGGATGTTTGATGTTCCGGCGACACAGTATAGGGGTCGTCATACCTTAGAGAAAGGATATAGATATGAAACAATTACGATATTATATAGCATTGGCACTAGTGGCTGGTGGATTGACGGTAGCCCAAGCAGAGGCAAACCCATATGGTGTAGTGAGCCCTCCTGATTGGGAATACCAAGCGCTTATGACCTTGGTGAAACATGGAGCGATTACGGACACAAAAGGAGTGGACTTAGGATCACGAGCATTCACTAGAAAAGAATTGATACCTATGATGGCAGATGTGGTATCACGTCGTGAAACCATGAATGAAAGTGACCGCATGTTGGCATTGCGACTATACAATGAAAATCGTCGGTCCATTATGAATTATGAAATTGAACAAGAAGAAGCAAAATCAGGTAAAGCACAGGCGGATAGTACGGATGAGGGTACTCCAATAGTACTGGAACCAGCTTTGACGAAAGAGGAAATCCAAAAGAAAATGGAGGACTTCCGCATTGATACATCTGCGTTGCCAAATCACAGTGGTGTGCAAGTGCGCACTTCTCAACAAGGAGCCTCTCAACGAAGTCATTTAGAATTAGTCGTGCCTTCGGCGAAGGGCCAAGAAAACGTAGCCTTACAGCCTATTGACGGAGAAGTGCAAGCGGCTATGGCTGGGGGTCAATGGGATGCGTCTAAAAAGGAACAACGACCGCTTATGAAAGCGGCAAAACAAGAGTGGGTGTTATTGCAAAAAGCAGAGCGCAAACAGGAACGGTTAGACACAAAAGCCCAACGCCAATTAGAGAAAGCACAACGAAAACAAGAGGCGCTGGCGAAGAAAGAGCAACAACGATTGGCAAAAGCGGAGCGAGCTAAGTTACAAACAGAACAAAAATTGGCGAAACAACAAGAGAAGGAACAAGCTCGATTAGCAAAACAACAGGCTAAGAAGGAAGCTCAACTAGCAAAACAAAAAGCTAAGGAACAAGAAACATTGGCAAAACAAGAGCGAAAAGAACGAGAGAGATTAGCGAAAGAAGCTAAGAAATAAGGGAAATACATTTGCTATTATCGAAGAAATTCGGTATACTAAAGGTCAGCAATCCATTTGGTGTACTTTCATCATGAACCGGAGGAACTATGATTATACGAGAAGAGAAGAAACGCGAATTTTATACGGTCACAGCTCTTGTGCGAGAAGCCTATATCAATGCGGATCGCAGTACAGGACGAGAATATAAACTAGTGGAAGCCTTGCGTGAGTCTGATGCGTATATTCCTAAGTTATCTTTGGTGTCGATCATCGACAATGCCATTGCAGGGTATGGTATGTTCCTGCGTGGCAAAGTAGGCGATCAAGATGTGCTCATCTTGGGACTACTGGCGGTGGCGCAGTCTATGCGTGGACACGGCGTAGGGGGAGCTCTTGTGTTAGAGGGCCAACGATTGGCTCGTAAGATGGGATATTCCTACTTGTTCGTATACGGTAGTAATGTGTACTACCCACGGTTGGGCTATGATTTTGCATATAAATTTGGTGTAGAACCACCGGAAGGATTGGACCGGGACCATATGATGGGGATCAAGCTTGATGCCCAAGCAGAGCCTTTACAAGGTGTATTGGAATATCCGGAACTTTTTAAAACCCTAGAAATGTTCTAGGTAGCTACGAGTTATGTCGTAGTAGGTATTAGATAGACAGTTCGAGATCCTCCTGTCTGTAAACAAAACTAAGGAGTTATAATGAAACTATTTAACAACACACAACGATTGACGATTTCTGCCATTTCCATCGCTATGTATTTGGCGCTTATGATCGGTACACAAGGCTTTGCCTTTGGTCAGTATCAAGTGCGTATTGCTACAGCGCTGTATGGATTGTCAGCGATTTTTCCATTCACGATTCCAGCCTTTGGTATTGCGAACTTTGTAAGTAATACAGTGATGGGCGGTTTTGGTATGGTAGATGCTATCGGCGGAGCTATTGTAGGCTTATTGACAACAGGTCTAATCGTTCTTGCGAAGCGCCAAGGTTTAGGCAACTGGGTATTGATTCCTATCATTACGTTTGTACCAGGATTGATTGTACCAATTTGGTTGACCTATTTCTTACCAGTTCCATACTGGGTATTAGTGAGCTCCCTCGTAGTAGGTCAGTTCGTGTGTGGTGTGGTGAGCTACTTCTTGATCAATGCATTGGAGAAAGTAGTCTATAAAAATAAGGAGGCTTTAGTTCGTGAGTAGTGGTCGTAATGCAGCAGAATTACAAGGTGTTCATGCCTTAGGTAGCCATACGGACTATCCTACAGATTATGCGCCGCAAGTGCTAGAAGCATTTCC
>CAUQUX010000011.1:0-14035 GCA_963521235.1 uncultured Veillonella sp.
GTAGCCATACGGACTATCCTACAGATTATGCGCCGCAAGTGCTAGAAGCATTTCCCAATAAACATCCAGGGAATGACTATTTTGTGAAATTTAATTGTCCAGAGTTTACTAGCCTGTGTCCCATGACAGGGCAACCGGACTTTGCAACAATTTATATTTCCTATGTGCCAGATGAAAAGCTGGTGGAAAGTAAATCTTTAAAATTATATTTATTTAGTTTCCGCAACCACGGGGACTTTCACGAAGATTGTATCAATATCATCATGAAAGATTTAGTGGCGTTGATGGAGCCTAAATACATTGAAGTGTGGGGCGAATTTACACCGCGTGGGGGCTTGTCCATTGATCCGTACGCCAATTATGGCAAACCGGGCACCGATTGGGAAGCCACAGCGAAGGAGCGCTTGCACTTTCATGATATGCAACCAAAACGGGTAGCGTACCGTTAATTACATATATACTATTGCCAGGTCAATCGGTTGAGGGACCTGGCAATTTTACTAAGTGCTCCAGACATGATAGGATAGAGATAGATACAACGTGTTGAGAGGAAAAGGAGTTGGACATGCAACCACAGTTATATATTGGTGGAGCGGGTACGGGAAAGACCACGGCTTGTTTCGCAGAAATAGAACGAATTTTACAGGACCATCCAGACCACCAGATTATCCTTCTTGTGCCAGACCCTGCGACGTATATGATGGAGCGCAAGTTAGCGGAGTTTCGTCAGGAAAAAGGGTTCACCACAGTGCGCGTGGTAGGTATGACACGGCTGACCTATCAAGTGTACCAATCCTTGGGTAAGGTGAAAGAAGGCGGTCTGTCGGAGCTTGGCAAAAAATTAGTCCTTCGGGTGTTGTTGAAACAATCAGCAGGGGAATTGGACTTGTTTAAACAGGCAGCGAAACAGCCTCATTTTGGAGATGTCATACAAGGTCTCTTGACGGAGTGTAAAGCTTTTGGTGTAACGCCGGAGGATTTGTCAGGTGCTGTGGAACAAGTGGACTCCATGGTGTTGGGCCGTAAATTGCAAGAATTGTCCTTGTTATTAGAACGTTACGATACAGCTCTGGAAACACTAGGCGTTCAAGATTCTATGGAAACATTGATTGACCTATTGCCGCAGTCTCCGCTTATGAAGCATTGCCATGTCTTCGTGGATGGATTCCATTGGTTTACACCCTTGCAGTATCGCTTACTTCAACGCCTATTTTCCCTTAGTGAGTCTTGCCATATGACCATTAGCTTGCCATCCTTGGAGGAAGAGGTGCACAGTCGCAAGGGCTCCCTATATTTCCGGGTGTGGGAAACATACCGAGATATGATGACTTGGTATCCAGAGGCAGTGGTGCATGACATGAATACCGTCTATCGGGGGACACCTGTGTTACAACAATTGAACACACAATTTTTTAGAACACCTATGAAACCGAACACCACCGAAGATTCGTTGACCATGGTGAGTGCCTATAATCGAGAACGGGAAGCCGATGCGGTATGTCGTAAGATATTGGCATATTGTCAAGAAGAAGGACATCGCTGGAAAGACTGTACCATTATATTGCGGGATATGGAGTCCTATGGTGATGTATTGGAAAAAGCATGCATGAACTATGGCATCCCTTTCTTCTCGGATCAACGGAAGATGATGACTAGCCATCCGTTGGCGGAGTTTTTGCAAGGTATCTTCCATGTGTATCGAACCTTCTTTGACCATGATGCGGTGTTCCGCTTGCTGAAAACAGATTTTGCGCCTTTCACTCGTGAAGAAGTAGACCGATTAGAAAACTATTGTTTAGAATACGGCATTCAAGGGGCGGCGTGGTTACGAGATACATGGACCTATGGTGGCGAAGACGATGAAGAACGACGAGCTGTGATGCAGGCTTTACATGTGCGCGTCCTGGAATATTTGCGTCCAATTTATGATTTCTGTAAATTGTCACATAGGGGACAGGACTGGAGTGAGTTCCTATTCCAAACCATGCAAGATTGGCGCATTCCAGAACAGTTAAAAGTCTGGTTTGACGAGGCAGAAGAGCGTGGTGATGTGCAAGAAAGTGCTAGCCATGTACAGCTTTATAAACATGCCATTCAATTGCTGGAGGAATGTGCATCCGTTACAGGTTCAGAAGAGTTAAGTGCTGAAGAGATGGGACTCATCATCGAGGAAGGACTCAGTGAAGTGACCTACTCCTTGGTACCGCCATCGTTGGACCATGTGACGATTACCACCATTGATCGCAGCTATATGACAGATGCGAAGGAAGTCTATGTGCTAGGTCTCAATGAGGGCGTATTCCCTCGCAAAATGGGGGACGAAGGCATTCTGCGTGACCAAGAACGGACGGCGTTGGCTAAGGTAGGTGTACAACTAGCAGCGGGTGCCTTAGGGCAAATGTTCAATGAAAATTTCTTGTTCTATTTAGCTTGCACTCGTGCTAGCCAAGGATTGCACCTGTCCTATGTCACATCCGATGAAGAAGGGTCCAAAATGGAACCGTCTTTAGTGGTGCGGCGGCTACAACAATATGGATATGTGAACACTATTGAAGAAGCGCCACTATCTATGCCAGAGGGACGAGAACAGGATTACCTATGGCGACCATCTCAAAGCTTAGGCCTCTTTTCTAGTCGCATGAGCGCTCTTATGAAAGGAGACCCTATCTCCTCTACCTGGTGGAGTCTTTATAACTGGGGCATAGAAATGGGCTACAGAGGTGAGGTGTTCTTCGCCACACGAGGTATGTTTGATTCCAATACGGTGCCACGCATTAAGCAGTCCATTGTGCGAGGGTTGTTGCTACGCAGCGATGCCTTAACAGGATCCGTCACACGATTAGAACGATACCATCGCTGTCCATACAGTTTCTATGCTCAATATGCATTACGCTTAGCCCCACGGAAGGTGAAATCCTTCGGAGCTCCTGAAATCGGGACCTTCCTTCACGATACGTTGCGCTATTTAGGGGAATATCTATTAAAGCAGGGTCGACAATGGCGTGATTTAACAGAGGAAGAACAAGAATCTTTATGCCGTGAAGCAGCAGATGCAGTGATGGGCATAGAGGAACGAGATGCGTACGAAGCGCAACTGTATACTCGATTAACATCTACCTTATCTGCTACGGTAGCACGCCTTGTAGATTGGTCCAAGAAAAGCGAGTTTTCTACCACAGAAGTAGAGCAAAGCTTTGGCATGGGCACATCTAGTTGGCATCCTGTACGTATTTCCTTGGGCAAGAACTATGGCGAAAGTATCGTACTGCGCGGTCAAATTGACCGTGTTGACGAATATTGTGGTCCTCTTGGCCATTATGCGGCGGTCATCGACTATAAATCAGGAGGCACAACGGTGCGAGCTGATGAAATTTACTATGGTTTGAAATTACAGTTAATGACCTATCTATTGGCATTGGAAAAGAATACACAAGATAGAATTGGTACGGCGGCTGCCCTCTATACCTATGTGCGAAATCCGCAAGTGAAATTGTCTGAAGTGGTGAATCACAGACGGGCAGAGGAAGAGAAAGCTGATATCCAGCAGTTGAAAAATAGTGGATACTTTGTAGATGGTGATGTGTTACAATCCTTAGATGTGACAAGGGCTTACCAAAGTAATTCCCCTTATGTACCGATTGTTCTGAAAAAGGATGGAACTCCAGATAGTCGCACATCCAAGAGTTTGAAGACGATGGAACAATTTGCCCTCATGAAGGAATACACAAAACAAATTATTTCCAACAGTGGTACACAGATGATGGATGGAGAGTTTCCTATTAGTCCGTACCAAAAGGATAAGCGACGGCCATGTGAATATTGTGAGTTCCAAGCCTTATGTCGCTTTGATGGAACGCGCAATAGATATCGCTATATTAAGACCATGACCGAAGAGGAAGCATTGGAGAAGATGGAAGCATTACAAACAGGAGGGGCTACCTATGAAATGGACTGATGCGCAACAGAGCGCTATTGATGCACCTAGACCAGGGCAGTTACCATCCCAAACTATTTTGGTGTCCGCTGCGGCGGGATCTGGTAAAACGGCAGTCCTCGTAGAGCGTATGATACAACGCCTGAAACGGCGAGAGTTAAGTATTCAAGAACTGATGGTGGTGACTTTCACAAAGGCGGCAGCAGCGGAGATGAAAGCTCGTATCGGGATAAAACTAGCAGAAGAGTTTCAAGCCACAGGAGACGAGTATTTAGAAGAACAATTGAATATGTTGCCGTCTGCCCATATTTCTACTTTGCACTCCTTTTGCCAATGGGTCATTCGTAGCTATTTTTATAAACTGGATATAGACCCGTCTTTTACTATCGGAAATGAAGGGGAATTGGCGCTTATGCGCTACGATGTGCTAGATGCCATTTTGCTAGAAGCCTACGAACAAGGTTTGTATAATATTTACGATGTGAGCGATATGTTTAGCACAGAACGGTCAGACCAGATCTTGCGGGAGACAGTGTTTCAAATATACAACTTTGCCTTGGCTCAAAGTCAGCCTATGCGATGGCTAGATGCCGTATGTGATACGTATGAAAGTGCCTTACACCAGACATTGCTAGATACTACTTGGGGAACGTTATTTTGGAAAGAACAACAACGACAAATTGAGTATCTTCTAGAGCGCTATGAAGAGGCACAGCGATTGGCGACTTTAGGTAATGGGTTCGATAAATGGATGGAGAAGGTCAGCGAACTGCAGACCCTGTTACAAGCTATGCAAAAAGCAGACAATTGGGATGCTATGCATGTGGGTGTAGTCGGTATTGGGGGATTTAGTTTCCCCGTACTCCGTGCTACAAAGGCTATGAATGAAGGCGACCCAGCTATCTTGAGTGAAATCAAAGCCATTTTGGCAGAAGGAAAAGAGATATTGCAAGCCATGCCGAAAGGTGTGTTTGCTATTACGGAAGCAGATTGGCGAGAGCAAATGGAGTACTTAGTGCCGTTGGTACGAGGTATTATCGGGCTGGTGAAACGATTCCATGAGGACTTTCAACGGGCAAAACAAGAAGCGGGTATGATCGATTTCTCCGACTTGGAACATCTATGCTTAGCCTTGTTAGTAGACCCAGAATCTACAGAAAAACTCAAGCCATCTGAGGTGGCGCTGGAGTTACAGGACACATTTAAAGAAGTGATGGTCGATGAATACCAAGACACGAATGGGGTCCAAGAGGCTATCGTGAATTTAGTCTCTCGTGGAGACAATCGATTCTATGTAGGCGATGTGAAACAGTCTATTTATGGATTCCGCATGGCAGATCCGCAGCTATTTATGGAAAAGTACCATCGGTTTGATCACGATGTGAACGGTGTGGAACGACGCATCGATTTGTCACAAAACTTTCGTTCCCATGAAGCAATTCTAAATGTAACGAACTTTATATTTTCCCAAATCATGACCGATGAAGGGGCAGGTCTTACCTATGGTGAGGCAGAAGCCCTCCACACAGGTCGCATCGTAGAAGATGCCCCACCAGAATGGGTAGGTGGTGATGTAGAAGTGCACGTTCTTTGCTGTGATGAAGACAAGGCAAAGACGGATCCAGAAGATGGAGAAGACCTAGAGAACGATGAAAAAGAAATGCTCTTTGTGATCCGTAAAATCCAAGAGTTAAAGGATAATGGTGCTTTGGTGCAAGATAAAGATGGCACCTTTCGCCCTATAGAGTGGCGAGACATTGTACTCTTAAAACGGTCTATCTCTGGGTCCGCGAGCCGTATGATCGACCTGCTACGGCGAGAGGGTATCCCTGCCTATGCAGAGGAAAAGTCGGGCTATTTCAGTGCTATGGAAGTGCAGTTTGTGCTGTCCTTGTTGCAAATCATCGATAATCCAGAGCAGGATCTACCCATGGCCATCGTTTTACAATCGCCTTTGATCGGGATGGATGCCAACGATTTAGGTCGCCTTCGTCTGTCCGTAGGGGACAACAGCTTGTGGAGCGGGTTGCGCCCATTTGTAGAAGCATCTCAAAATGCAGGGTGGATTCGCTTTGTGGACTCTATGGACACCTGGCGGACCATGTCTCGCCGTCAAGGCATTACGGACTTAATTTGGCATATTTACGACACCTTGCATGTGGTAGAATACGTGAGCGCCATGCCAAATGGCTTGGTGCGTCGTGGCAATGTGCTGGCCTTGTATGAGCGAGCGAAACAATATGAAAGTGGCAATTACCGTGGCTTATTCCGGTTCTTGCGCTTTATTGAAAGTTTGCAGGCATCCGGAGAAGATTTAAGCGTTGCCAAAACAGTGAGCGAAGCGGACAATGTGGTGCGCATTATGACCATCCACAAAAGTAAGGGCTTAGAGTTTCCTGTAGTGTTTCTCATGGGTACTCAAAAGGGCTTTAACAAAATGGATTTGAATCGCTCCTTACTATTGCACAAGGAGTATGGAGTGGGCTTAAAAGGATACTTCCCAGATTTGCGTGTGATGTATAACTCCTTGCCTTGGATTTTCGTGCGCCAAGCTTTGGAAGAAAATTTGAAAGCTGAAGAGGAGCGCATTCTCTATGTGGCGCTGACTCGCCCTAAAGATAAACTGTATATTACAGGCTATATGAAGGGGTCCATTAATGGTTCTACAGATCGACCGGCGACAAAGAAAATGGGTGAATGGGTAGCGCCTGTACTGCAGTGGGGTGAAAGTGCTTTCACGAAAGAGCAGATTCTAGGGTGTAATTCCTATTTGGATTGGATTTTGCGGAGTTTAGCTCGCCACGTAGCAGGAGGCACGCAGTTGCGTCAATTTGCGGAGGTAGAAAGTCCGCAATTTCCAGATATACCGTACAAAGATTGTCCTGTGTCCTTCCACGTTCATGATGGAAATGATTACAGTGTTTCACAGGAAACACCGTCCGTAGAAGTAGACATTCTGGAACAAGTGCGAGCTCAATTACCGGTGGAAGCGCCAGCACTAGATCCTATCGTGGTGGACCGATTGACCTCTATCTATCCTTATGAAAGTTCTACAGAACGAGCGGGGAAAATCTCTGTATCTGAAATCAAACGGCGCTTTGTGGAGCTAGAAGAATTGGCAAAACAGATGATTGAGCCGGACTATCGGACAGAACAGAATGACAGTAGTATAGGGATGGAATCTATAGAAATAGATGGTACAGATGATACTTTAGAGAATGTCCCAACAGAGTTGCCAGTCGACTTAGGTCCTTTCGATGTAACCCTAGCCTCTATGGCAGAGTCCATGCCGATTCGCAGCGGTGCCCGTTGGGGTACTCTCATGCATGAAGTGATGCAGTGGTTGCCGTTACAACAGTACACAAGACCATCTTTGCGACAAGCCTTGGACTCACTAGCATTACAAGGATACTTGACCGATGAGGAACGGAAGGCCATCAGTGAAAAACGAATTTATGATTTCTTTCAGTCACAGTTAGGACAACGATTGCTAACAGCACAGCGAGTGGAACGAGAGTTGCCATTTAGTATGCTATTCCCGGCGAACCGAGTGTATCCAGAAATGCTAGACGGGGAAGATCTGTTCCTACAAGGTATCATCGATACAGCATTCCTAGAAGAGGGATCTTGGGTGCTAGTGGACTATAAAACAGACCATCTTGACGAAGAAGCTTTAATAGAGCGTTATCGCATTCAGCTGATGCTGTATAAAGAAGCCTTGGAGCGATTGACACCATACCCTGTAAAAGAGGTATACATTTATTCCTTCCGATTGGAGCAGGCCATACCTGTATAATACTTCTAGTGTAGTAATGGCAGGAACCCCTCGGTATGTCAGGAATATAGTTTACATATCTTGTCATGGCGCTAATACATACAATCAAATATAGGGTTGTTATATAAGTGAAATGCAAAAGATATAATATATCCTAAAAAGAAAAGAGGAACGTTCGGGAGCACAATGTCGACGTTCCTCTTTTTTATGACTCTATAATAAATATTGGTGCGACTTATATAAGAGTAATCTCCAACATATGATATAGAGCCTGTATTTTAAATAGTGTATCTTGTAGGAGTTCCCCTTGTTGTAACATAGGGTAGAGGTTCTCCATATAAAGGTACCACAGTATATGATAGGCATGAAAAAAGGGCCCCGCAGGACCCTTTCAGTATAGTATTATTCGTTTTCGTGACCTTTATGCCACCAAGTGATACCTTTTTGTGTTGGTAAAATAGCGCGGTCGAAGATTGGATCTTCAATACCTTGAGCTTTTTGATTCAAATAATCTTTCAGAGCGATAGTAACTAATTTACCTAAGCGCAAGATAGATGTAATGTTGCAAAGTACTAGGAATGCCATGAATAAGTCAGCTAAGTTCCATACAAGGTTTAATTCAGCAATACAGCCAACATAAACCATGATGATAACAAGAGCACGGAATAGGTTGATAGCGAATTTATTATTTTTTGTCATGTGCGCAATATTCACTTCGCCGTAGAAATAGTTGCCGATAATGGAACTGTAGGCAAACATGAATACGAACAATGCGATGACCGCAGGTGCCCAAGAACCTAATTGTTGACCAATGCTGTGTTGCACCAAAGCGATACCTGTTAAATCCGTGTGCACATAGTCTCCAGATACAAGAACGATGAAAGCGGACGCGCTACATACAAGTATTGTATCCACAAACACACCAAGAGCCTGAATTAAACCTTGCTTTACTGGATGTGATACATCGGAAGCAGCGGACGCATTTGGTACAGAACCTTCGCCGGCCTCGTTGGAAAACAAGCCACGTTTGATACCTTGCATTACAGCTGCACCAATGAAACCGCCCGTAGCAGAATCAATTGTGAACGCTTGTGTAAAGATAGCAGAGATAACAGCTGGTAATACGGTAATATTAGCAATGACAATGTAGATAGCAATTAATACATAGAGACCAGCCATGAAAGGTACTAAAAACTCCGCTGTTTGAGCAATACGTTTGGCACCACCGAAGATAACGAGAGCAGATAGGGCTGCGACTACAAGACCTGTTGTGGAGGCATCAATATTCCAAGGTTGTACTGCAATAGCAATCGTGTTGGCTTGTACAGAGTTGTAGATTAAGCCGTAAGTAACACTGATTAAGATGGCAAATAGAATGGATAAGAAAGGGCTATTCAAACCATGGCGAATGTAATAGGATGGACCGCCACGGAAGGATCCATCAGGTAAACGCTCTTTGTAGATTTGGCCTAATGTGTTTTCGATGAAACTAGTAGCCGCGCCGAGTATAGCGATGAACCACATCCAGAATATAGCACCAGGACCACCCAATGTAATAGCAATGGCAATACCAGCGATGTTACCAACGCCAACGTGAGAGGCAACGCTGATACAGAAAGCTTGGAATGGGGAAATGTGATGATCACCTTTACTTTTTTCTCCGGCACCAGATTTTAAGATTCGTAACATTTCTGGAATTTCACGAATTTGCACGAAGCGAGTGGTAAAGGTAAACCAAATACCAGCAATGATGAGGAGAGCAATAATGATGTTATTCCAGAGAAATCCATTTACATCGCCCAAGAGTTGAATGATTTGTTCTTGCATAAGGACATCCTTTCTTTACATATGCACATAGTATATATTCTATAGTATATCATAGGAAGATAGGGAAATGATAGAAAGTTATAACCATACTAGAAAAATAATAAAAAAACATCTATCCATGAGGGGTAAAAGGTGTTACAATGAATCGATAAATGAATGAAATTGCGTCACTACATCCGAACCCATTCCGTACGGACTAGTGATGCTAGCGGTTTTTGACGACACGGATACTTGAAATGACTCAAGTGATGTATGGAAAGGGGATTGATACATGAAAACCACCGCTAAAAAAATGTCTGTATTCCAACTGACATCCATCGTGGCAGCCAATATGTTGGGTGCTGGAATTATTATGCTACCGTCTCAATTAGCACAGGTAGGCACTATTTCTATCCTATCATGGATTATTACGGTACTAGGGTCCTTGACCTTAGCTTATATTTTTGCCCAATGTGGTTTATTTACAAAGAAAGCTGGCGGCTTAGGAGGCTATGTGGAATATGCCTTCGGTAGGACGGGCCATTTTATGGCAAACTACTCCTATGCAGTATCCTTGGTCATTGCCAATGTAGCTATTGCCATATCCATCGTAGGGTATGGAGCCGTGTTATTTGACGTGCCGCTTTCACCATTAGAAGTGAGTATAGCAACCATCGTGTTGCTCATGGTGGCAGCCCTAGTCAATGTTCGTGGTAACAAGAGCACAGGGCGCATTAGTAACATTACCATTTGGGGAACGATGTTGCCAGTCTTGTTTATTGGCGTGTTTGGTTGGTTTTGGTTCGATTCAGAGATGTTTGTGTCTGTTTGGAACCCACAAGAACTGCCCGTATTTGATGCGGTCAGTCAGTCCATTTCTCTCACCTTGTGGGGCTTTTTAGGCTTTGAATCGGCGGCAGCCAATGCAGATGCCGTAGAAAATCCTAAGAAGAATGTACCTATAGCGACATTTTTTGGCACATTGGCAGTAGCCGTGTTTTATATTGTATCCACAAATATTATGGCGGGCATCATTCCTAACATTGAGTTAGTGAATTCCACCGCTCCTTTCGGTCTAGTGTTTGCTTACATGTTCAATGGCACAGTAGGTAAAATCGTGATGGCCCTCATGGCGGTGTCCTGTTTCGGGGCTATCATGGGATGGCAATTTACCTTGAGTCGTGTGTTTAAAAGTTGTGCAGAAGCGGGATTCTTTCCCAAGGTATTTGCTCGTGTGAATCGAGTAGACTCCCCAGTGCGCGGTATTATCATTCTCTTGGCATTGCAAGGTATCTTAGCGTTGATGACTACCGATGAAAGTTTGAATGAACAATTTGCGCAGCTCGTTAACTTAGCGGTAGTGACAAATGTATTCCCTTACATTCTTTGTTGCGTGGCAGTAAATAAAATGTTATCCATTGAGGGCGCTACAATGGGATTGCGCCGTCTCATCTATGTGATGAGCGCCGTAGCCATTACCTACGATAGCTATGCGATCTATGCCTGCGGCGAAGTTCCTATCCAAGGGGGCTTGGCGGTGATTATCTTTGGCTATGCAGCGTACCAAGCCGCATTCCATTGGAGACCACGCCTTGTGAAAGCCGTGGGTAAACATCCGGCATATAAAAAAATAAAATCAGAGTATACATTGTAAGAATATGAATAAATAGAGGAAAGTTGATGCTTTGTGATCAACTTTCCTCTATTGTATTTAGATTTATTTTGTTACAGCCCTTTCATAGTTAGAAGAGGTAATAAGGTGTTCCTACTCGAGGCAGAATCAAGATGATAATTGTTTTATATGTTGCATGGATTCTATGTGTGTATAGCACTGTAGTAATCGTTTTAACGAGTGGGGGAATCCCTTGTATTAAGGGATTTATTAGCATTTGCGAAATGAATACTTTAATACTTGATTTTAAATATCTAGTTATGCTATATTTGAAAAGCAATATACATAATAAAGGTATATGCTAGGTTTGTTGTGATCATGCATTATGCATTTCACATAATACTAATTATAGGCAAAGGACTTGTAGCTTCGGCTACGGGTCCTTTCCTATTGATATTGAGTAATATTAAAATTCAAGACTTACATAGTAGTTGTTGTTACATCTAACATTCTTTGATAGTCAATTCCGCTGTGCAATGTGGACAGCGTGTTGCATCGTCAGCAATAGCTTCACGGCAATAGTCACATTTACGGATTTCCACCGGTGCTTCTGCAGGTGTAAATCGTTTAATTTGGCTGATGATAGCGAAAATACAGAAAGCAATGATAAGGAACTCAAAGACTGTATTTAAGAACATACCATAAGCCATGACAGGGATACCAGCCGCTTTAGCTTCTGCTAAAGTCGCTGGAGCAGTACCAGTAGTTAAAGGGATGAATAGATTAGAAAAGTCCACTCCGCCTAATAATAATCCGATAGGAGGCATGACCACATCGTTTACTAAAGAAGTAACAATTTTACCAAAAGCGGCACCAATGATCACGCCGACTGCTAAATCTACTACATTGCCGCGCATGGCAAAGTCTTTAAAATCTTTCAAAAAACTCATAATAATCTCCGTTTAAAAATGTATAAAATTATAAATACGTTCTTATTATAACGTAAATATATTGAAAATGATAGATATAAAAGGATAAATTAAATAGTACAGTACAAGAATGTTTCATAGAAAAAAGCTGTCATACCATTGACCTATAGGTCTAGTGTATGACAGCTTTTACAATTAACGATGATGATTAACTTCTTGAATGTTTGCATAGTTCCGATATAATTCATTAGGTAATTTCGTGGTAATAATAGATGCTTTATCAATAGTGGCAAAGGTAACAGATGAAATTCGATCAAATTTAGAAGGATCTGCTAAGACAAAAGCGTTATGACATTTTTGTAATGCTTTTTCTTTCACAGCTGCATCAAGGGGGTCTTCTGTAGTAAAGCCAGAACGAAAACTAATACCATGAGTGCCAAAGAATCCCTGTGTAAAGTTATAGGATTCCAATTGATTGAGGGCTACGCTACCAACAATGGATGAGGAAATAGGATTGACAGTGCCGCCTAATAAGATGACTTTCATATGCCGCGATGCTAAATGGGTAGCATGATGAATACCATTAGTCACAAAGGTAGCATTGGTGTGAGGTATATAATGTAATACCATTTCAGTGGTGCTGCCAGCATCAATGAAGATAAAACCAGAAGGGCTGATTAATTCAGAGGCAGCTAAGGCAATAGATTCTTTTGCATCGCGATACATAACGGATTTAGGGAGTATATCTATATCCGTTGTGGTATGGTCAATGGTGAGGCTGGCAGCGCCACCGTGAACCTTTTGCAATAAACCTTTGTTGTGGAGATAGGCTAAATCTCTGCGTATTGTGGGCGCTGAAGAAGATAAGGCTGTCACCAATTCGTGTACAGTGACCACCCGATTTTGTTTCAAGCGTCGTAGAATCGCAGAATAACGTTCTTCAGGAAGCATAGTAAAATCACCTCCAATTTATGATGAACCTAATACTGCTTAGGAAAACGTACCTATTATTTTTCCTATATTCATGGTAATATAAATGGCAAATAAATTATAGTAGTCTATGGTGGTTTTCATCAAAATGTATAAAAGTAAAGACTATATTTTGCGATAAATTAATAATCCGCTCTAGGCGGATAGAGATTGCATCATACAGATGAGGAGATACGTATGAAAATAACAAAAATGCATGGTTTAGGAAATGATTTTATCGTTTTTTTTGATGATGGTAATGTATCATTTGATGTGACGGATATGGCACAACGCCTCTGTGATCGTCATACTGGTATCGGAGCAGATGGTCTGGTTATTGTCATGCCTTCTGAGGTGGCAGATGTGCGCATGCGCATTATCAATTCTGATGGCAGTGAAGCTGAAATGTGTGGCAATGGCATTCGCTGTTTTGCGAAGTATGCCTACGACCGCCAAATCATTGATACAGAAGTGTTTACTGTAGAAACCTTGGCGGGCATTATGACGCCAACGATTATTGCGGAAAACGGCGTGGCCAAACTGGTGAAAGTCAACATGGGGAAACCTACATTTTCTGCGAAGGATATTCCTATGGACATAGAATCAGATAAAGTCATAGACTATACTATTGATGTAGACGGCACATCCTATGTGGTAAGTTCTGTACTGCTAGGGGTACCGCATACAGAAGTATTTGTAGAGGATGTAACAGCAGTTCCATTGACAGTATTAGGACCAAAGATGGAAAAACATCCACTCTTCCCCAAAGGGACAAATGTGAACTTTGTGCAAGTGGTGGACGAAAATACTGTGAAAGTCCGCACTTGGGAACGTGGTGCAGGAGCGACCTTAGCCTGTGGCACAGGCTCTTGTTCTAGTGCTGTGATGGCGCATGAAAAAGGACTGACTGGACGTTCTGTAGATGTGGAGTTATACCAAGGTGTTTTACATGTAGATTATGACGAAGATGGCACGGTCTATATGACAGGACCTGCTACGGAGGTGTTTAG
>CAUQUX010000012.1:0-14009 GCA_963521235.1 uncultured Veillonella sp.
TAAGTATATTCTTCGAGGGGAAGGCTATTTGGATATGGGGCGTGGCGTAGATTCTGTAGGATTACGGTTATATACAGGGGTTCATGATGGGCCACATGATTGGTATGTAGAAACAGAGTTTTTGCCGAATCGTTTGGAATGGTCCTTTAAGCCATCTTATGGGTATCAATTCACGAAAGAGACAAAGATAGGGTATCAATATGGAGTGCCTAATCATCACCAGTATGGACTTGTGCAACAAAATATTGGAAACCGTTGGAATGCAAGATATGAAAGAGATATGACTGCAAAAGCGAATGAGTTTGCTCTTTCCTATGATGTGCATGAATATTTACGATTAGAATATGTATGGGGTGACCATGATCGATGGTTGCGCTTGATAGGACGAATATAAAGAAAGAAGGTAGATACACTATGATGCGTTTATTAAACAATAAAAAGAATGTAAAAACAGTGTCCATCATTGTTGGCGTTCTTTTTGTTATCAGTGTGGGCGCTTTGGCATACACACAGATGGCGGGACATGGTGGTTCCAGTGCCATCAGTAATATTGGTGTCATTGATATGCAACGAATTGTAGAAAGTAATCCAAACTTAGTACAAGATGCTCAACAAGAGTACGCTGCGTATAATGAAGAATTACAAAAAGAGTTCAATGAAAAATCTGCTAATTTGGATGAAGCAGGTAAGGCAAAATTATCTGATGAGCTTCGCCAAAAAATGCAAGAAAAACAACAAACAATTCAAGAAAATCTAAAAAAACGCGTGGATGAAGCCTCTAAAACTGTGGCTGATGGTAAAGGGCTTAGCGTTGTATTAAGTCGTGAATCTGTATTGTTTGGTGGTACTGATATAACAGAACAAGTGAGCAAAAAATTATCTGAAACTAAATAAGGTAAAATCCAAATGGGAAAAGGACCTATCTTCGCTTTTATAGGTATGCTGGTATGTGCTGTGGGTATTGGTGGATATTATGGACACCAGCATTCAAAGGCCGTACAGGAACCACGTATTGGTGTTGTACGATTGCAAGATGTGGTAGAACAGCATCCAAACTTTCCTAGTTATGATGTACAGAAAAAAGAGTTGCTTCGGTTAGAAGCTCAGCGAGATAAAGAAGATGAACTTCTGAAATCTAAGTTAGGCACCGAAGTAGGTAAATCTGAAGAACATCTAAAACAATTAGAGTCAAATTTAACAGAAAGTTTGAATCGTGAGTTGCAAACTAAAATTGCATTACGAGAAGCAGAACTAAATCAAGAATTAGCTGCTAAGCAACGACGGTTAATTGAACAATACCGCAGTACATATAAGGTAGAACCTAGTGAAGCAGATATAGAAATTGTCAACCTACAATTATGGTTAACAACGGAAATGAATATAACGCCGATTGATGATATACAACGTCAGCGATGGGCCACAGAAAAGCGTGCGAAAGAACAACGTTTATCGGAACTCTTGGCACAGCGCAGTCATGGTCTGAGCGGTTCTGAGCAATGGAAAGAAATTGAAGCGAAGGTGGCTGAAGTTATGGCGCCAGCTCATGCAGAGGCACAACAAAAGTTGAGTGCCTATGCTACAGAACAGGCAAAAGCCTTGGGGGATCAAAGAGATCGTTCTATAAAAGGCTTAGTGGATTCTCAGCAAGAAGTGTTGGCTAAGGTCCGTCGAGACGGTACCACATTGTGGGACGCAGAATGGGAACAACGATTGGCACAAAAGCGGGATGAAGTACAAGCCTTGCATGATGCTATTCTAGAAGATATTCGAGTTCGAGCAGGTGTTCTGGCGAGAACGAAACAATTAGATTTAGTGCTAGTAGATCATATTACGGATCGTACTGGCATGGATTTGACAGATGAAATCATTCAATCGTATGGAAAATAAAGGAGTAAAGTGATGAAATCAATGTGGAAACGTATGGCTACAGGAGCTATGATGGTATGTGCATTAGGATTGGTTGCTGGTTGTGGCACAACTGACAAAGTAGGTGTGGTAAATACTGAAAAATTAGTACAAGAAAGCCAAAAAGCAAAAGATATCAATAAAGAGATGGAAGCTAAACAAAAAGAAGTGACAGATCGCTTGGCACAAGTGCAAGGAACTCAAACAGAAGAACAATTCCAACAAACCCAAATGAATGCGCAACAAGAGTTGCAAATTTATGGTCAAGCTAAAGGTAAAGAATTTAAAGCCTATGTAGAGTCCAATATTCAAGCTGTAGCAAAAGAAAAAGAATTGACTGTTGTTGCTAATGATCAAGCTATTGTAACTGGTGGTATTGATATTACGGAAGAAGTGCTTAAAAAAATGAATGAAGGCGCAGCATCCGGAGAAACTAGTAAATAATAAGAGAGTAAAAGTAAGGAGGCTTCATAGTGAAGTTTTCAGTAGAAGACCTAGCCAAACTGGTTGAGGGTACCGTATATGGTGATGGTTCTATTAGTATTGAAGAAGCCCGCAGTTTAGATCAAGGCGTAGCTCATGCTATCAGTTTTGCTATTGGTGATTATAGAGAGTTTGCCAAAGATAGCAAAGCGGGTGCGTTGTTGGTAGATGCTAAGATTGAAGACTGTGAGACCCCTCAAATTGTGGTATCTAATGCCAAAGCAGCATTTGCTAAATTGTTGGAAGTGTTCCATCCCCCTGTAGTATTTCCTGAAGGGATTCATGAAACAGCTATTATTGGCAAAAATGTGACAATTGGTAAGAATGTAAAAATTGGACCCTATTGTGTGATCTACGATAATGCTATCATCGCTGATAATGTGACATTACATGCCTATGTGTATATTGGACACAATGCACGTATTGGAGAAGGTACAACGATTTACGCAAGTTCCGTAGTGCATGAAAATTGTATTTTGGGGAAACGGGTTGTATTGCGTGCGAATGCGGTTGTAGGTGGAGAAGGCTTTGGCTTTGCCACTGAAAACGGCAAACATACACATATCCCACAAGTAGGTAACGTGATTTTAGAAGATGATGTAGAAGTAGGTTCATGTTCTTGTATCGACAATGCGACTATGGGATCTACGTTGGTACGACGTGGGACTAAAATCGATAATTTAGTTCACCTAGGTCATAATGTGGAAATTGGTGAAGATTGCTTCTTAATCGCCCAAGTAGGTATTGCAGGTAGTACAAAATGTGGTAACCATGTTATCTTTGCAGGTCAAACAGGTTGTACAGGCCATATTACAATTGGTGATAATGTGACATTTGCTGGTAAAACAGGTATCACAGGTAATGTGCCATCCAATGGATTATATGCTGGATTCCCAATGCGACCACACAAAGAATGGTTGAAATTGGCGGCTTATGAAAGTCGATTACCAGATATGGTTAAACAGTTGAAAGCATTAGAAAAAGAAGTAGCTGCATTGCAAGCTAAATTAGAAGATAAATAGGTGTACCTATGTTATATACCTGTATGAAACTATTCAGTGCTATCCTATGCGCTTTACCATATCGAGTACAATATGGCATTGGGTATGTATTAGGACAATTAGGATGGCTCTTCACACCAAGCAATCGAAAACGATTGGCCATTGGACAAATCTTGTTTTGTCGCATTACAGATGATCCTGTAGAGGCAAAACGAATTGCAAAAGCCAGTGTGACAAGATTTGGTCGTATGATCGTGGATGTGCTTCGATATCCAGAAATTAAAGATGGCAAATACAAAGAGATGTTTACCATGGAAGGTCGTGAATATCTAGAAGATGCCAAAGAAGATGGCAAAGGTGCTATTATTATCGCTCTCCATAGTGGAAACTGGGAATTACTAGGAGGCATTTTAGCATCGGAAGGGTATCCTTTGATTTCGGTAGCGATGCAACAACAAGGTGATGCGGACAAATTTATCAACGAATATCGTGAGTTGATGAAACAACACGTAACCTATAAAACAGGTGTTCGTGAAATGGTGAAAGAATTGCAGCAAGGTTCCTTCATTGGTCTTATTATGGACCAAGATCCAGGAGATAAAGGTCAGTTAGTGCCATTTTTCGGTTATGAAACTTTGACGCCTGTAGGACCAGCAGCGATGGCTCGCATGCAAGATGTACCGATTATTCCGATTACCATTCGTTTTAATGAATATACTGAAAAACACGAAATTACCGTACATCCTCCTGTATATGCAGAAAAAACAGAGGAACGTAAACGTGATATTGCCCTTACATTGACAATGCTCAATGAATGGTTAGAAGATTATATTAGACGATATCCAGAAGACTGGTTCTGGCTCCATAACCGTTGGAAATGGACACGTCGTTTTTATGGTGATACCATAGAAGTACCACCAGATGTGATGAACCAAAAACTGTAGAAAGGAGGTCCTTATGAAACAACAAACAATTAGTCAAGCAATTAGCTATGAAGGAGCTGGATTACACAGTGGTTTACCTGTGCAAATGCGTATCCTTCCTAGTGAGCCCAATACAGGGATTACCTTTGTGCGTACAGATTTACCAGGCACTCCTTCTGTAAAAGCAGATATCCGTAATGTTACGAATACAATGCGTGCTACCACGTTAGAAGATGGAGAGGCAAAAGTATTTACAGTAGAACATATTTTAGCAGCTTTCTATGGTATGGCCATTGATAACTGTATCATCGAGTTGAACTCACCAGAACCTCCGATAGCAGATGGAGGATCAGCCACATTTGTACAACTTATCAAAGAGGCAGGTATTGTAGAACAAAGTGCAGAGCGCCGTGTCTATGTGGTGAAACAATCCCATGGCATCTATGAAGACGATAAATTTATCATCATTCGTCCTTATGATGGATTCCGAGTAACTTTCACAAGTATCAATAGCCATCCGATGCTAGGTACACAACATGCAGATTATGAACTTAATCCTGATGTATTTGCTACAGAAATTGCACCAGCTAGAACCATTGGTTTCACGAAAGAAATCGAACAATTGCAAGCCATGGGTTTAGCGAAAGGTGGGTCCACGGAAAACGTGATTGTCTATGATGATACAACATGTTTATCGGAACTTAATTTTCCAGATGAATTAGTACGTCATAAAATTTTGGACATATTAGGTGATTTATTCTTGGTAGGCCATCTAAAAGGCCATATTATAGCTGTAAAATCAAGTCATAATTTAAACTCACGATTAAGTCGAGAAATCTTAAAAGAAATGCAAGAGGAGGCATAACATGATTCTTACAATTGAAGAAATTATGGAAATTCTACCACACCGTTATCCATTTTTATTGGTAGATCGTATTATTGAAATGGAACCAATGAAACGTGCGGTAGGTCTTAAAAATTGTACTTTCAATGAACCTCATTTCATGGGTCATTTTCCAGGTAACCCTGTAATGCCAGGTGTGTTGATTACAGAGGCTATTGCACAAGTCGGTGGTATTGCACTCTTGTATCCTGAAGAAAATCGTGGCTTAACGCCTATGTTTACAGGGATTGATAAAGTGCGTTTCCGTCACCCAGTAAAACCTGGTGACCAAGTGCGCATCGAGGCTGATGTAGTCAAAATCAAAGGCCGTATGGGTAAAGTAGAAGGCCGTGCGTATGTAGGTGATAAATTGGTGGCAAGTGGTGAGTACATGTTCGCCTTAGTGAAACCAGAATAACTTTCAAAATGTAAGGAGTGACACAGATGATCGTAGTTGGCATGGAAAATGCAACATCTGAAATTCATAGTACTGCAGTCATACATCCAGATGCAAAGATTGGTAAAAATGTTATTATTGGTCCTGGTGCAGTCATTGGAGAACATGTTGAAATCGGAGATGGAACTAAAATCGGAGCCAATGTAGTCATTGGTGGTTGGACAACGATTGGTAAAAATAACGAATTTTTCCCAGGTTGTGCTATCGGTTTAGAACCACAAGACTTAAAATTTAAAGGTGAAAAAAGTTATTGCGTGATTGGCGATAATACAGTAGTTCGTGAGTTCGTAACTATCAGTCGTGCCACAGGTGAAGGTGAAGAAACACGAGTGGGTAATAATTGTTTGTTCCAAGCATGTACCCATGTGGCGCATAACTGTATCGTTGGCAATAATGTTATCATGAGTAACTGTGCAGGCCTTGCGGGTCACGTAATCGTGGAAGACCGAGTTGTCATCGGTGGTATTGCCGGGGTCCATCAATTTGTAAAAATTGGTCGCAATGCCATGGTAGGTGGTATGGCGAAAGTCGTACAAGATATCCCTCCGTATGTCATTGCAGATGGACAGCCGGCACATGTTATTGGATTGAACTCTGTAGGTCTTGCCCGTGCGGGTGTATCGGAAGAAGTACGTCGTGAATTGAAGAAAGCATTCCGTATTATTTATCGCAGTGGCTATAGCTTATCGAAAGCCATTGAAGAAATGGAATTGAACTTAACATCCTCTGTTGAGATTGAACATATGCTACGTTTCTTGCGCAATGCAGACCGTGGTATCATGCGCGTACGCAGAGACTAAATAGTGAAGTAGAATACATGGTGAGAGTGTGACATATATGCGCTTGCCATGTATTTTTTGTTGCGAACTTTCATGCCATTTATGCCCTTTATATGGTATAATATAGATTAGAATTTTTATAATTAAAAGTTAGTGGGAGGCGTTATGGCGAAAGTAGGATTGATTGCAGGAATTGGTAATCTGCCAGTTGAATTTATGCGAGCGGCCCAACATGAAGGCTATGAAGTTGTGGTCATATCTGTTGTGACAGAGGGGGCTCCAGAATTACAAGCAGAGGCCGATGCATACTACCAAATCAGCGTCTTTAAATCAGATACAGTGATTAAAACGTTCCTCAAAGAGGGTGTCACAGATGTGACGATGTTAGGTAAGGTGACAAAGGA
This sequence comes from uncultured Veillonella sp., assembly GCA_963521235.1. Taxonomy (GTDB): domain Bacteria; phylum Bacillota; class Negativicutes; order Veillonellales; family Veillonellaceae; genus F0422. The sequence continues at coordinate 6,836 of CAUQUX010000012.1, forward strand.
ACATCTATATAAAAAGATAACAACCATACCAGATATGCGTACCATCAAATTGTTGAATCGTTTGCGCAATCGTAAAGATGATACAATCATGCTGGCCATTGTAGAGGAATTAGAAAAAGAAGGTCTATCGGTAGCGGATCAAACCAAATATATGAGATCTCTTATGCCACCCGTAGGTGTCATGACAATGCGAAAACCGACAGAGGTGGAGCAACTAGATATTGAATTTGGCTTTACCTTGGCGAAACAAATGGGAGCTCTTGATATTGGTCAAACCGTAGTGGTGAAAGAACAAGCGGCGATGGCTATCGAAGCCATTGAAGGAACTGATGAGTGTATTAAGCGAGGCGGTGCCTTAGGTCGTGAAGGGGCTGTAGTTGTTAAAACGGCAAAACCTAACCAGGATGTGCGATTTGATGTTCCAGCGGTAGGGATGAAGACATTAGAATCTATGATTAGCAGTCACTGCAAGGTCTTAGCTATGGAAGCAAAACGGACAATTTTTGTGGAACAAGAAGCAGTGTTGCGAAAAGCAAATGAATTAGGGATCGTAATCTGTGCCGTAGAAGGGCCGGACGAGGAGTAAGCATGAAGATTATGTTTTCTGCTGGTGAAGCATCAGGAGATACGCACGGTGCCAGTGTGGCGAAAGCGTTATTGGAAAAGTATCCAGAAGCACAGCTATTTGGTATGGGTGGCGACTTGATGAAACAAGCTGGTGTGGATATTATCTATGATATTCAGCAACTAGGCTTCATCGGTATCGTTGAAATAATAAAACATTTACCTACCTTTTTTAAACTTCGCAGTTTTTTGAAAGAAGCTATGGTACGAGAAAAGCCAGATGTATTGGTGTGCATCGACTATCCAGGCTTTAATATGAAGCTAGCTAAGGTGGCAAAAGAATTGCATATACCAGTAGTCTACTATATTGCACCCACCATTTGGGCTTGGAATAAAGGCCGTGGCAAAGATATTGCTAACACAGTCACAAAAGTAGCCTCTATTTTTCCATTTGAGGCAGAGGCATACCGTGAATTTGGTGTAGATGTGGAATTTGTAGGCAATCCATTGGTGGATATTGTAAAGCCGATTATGTCTGTAGAAGAATCTCTTGTTTATTTTGGAGCCTCTTCGGAGGAACGCAATATTTTATTGATGCCAGGCAGTCGCAAACAAGAAGTAGAAGGGTTACTACCGACCATGTTAGCAGCGGCTGAACGGTTATATGAGAATCACAACGATTTGAAATTTTTCTTGCCGAGGGCACATACGATACCTAGAGAAGATATTGACCGAATTGTAAACAACTATTCCGTGCCAGTGACTGTCACAGAAGGTCATAATTATGATTTAATGCAAATTTGCACAGCTTGTGTGGCTGCCTCTGGAACAGCGACCTTGGAAACGGCATTAATGAATGTACCTACGGTGTTGATTTATAAAGTAGCGTCTGTTACGTATGGAATTGGTAAACTATTGGTAAAAATTGACCATATTGGATTGCCTAATATTATGGCAAAACGTCGCATTATTCCTGAGCTACTACAAGGGGACGTGACGCCAGACAATGTAGAACGAGAACTGGCTAATATCTTAGATGATAATGCGGTATATACGCAAATGAAAGCTGATTTAGCACAAGTGAAAGTAGAATTAGGAGCACCAGGAGCGGTGCAACGTGTAGCTGATGTCATTGCATCAGTAGCAATGAAGGAGGCATAAATGAATCGTTATAAACAACTATTGGCATTTGTTGTGCCATATAGGATGCGACTCATATTAGGTATATTTTGTATGATTGCAGCAGCCATGGGATACTTAGTGGTACCTTGGTTGATTCGAAATGTAGTGGATGGCGTATTACAGGATAAGGATCTAGGCTTGTTAACATTGATTGTAATTGCTATTTTAATCATTTTCTTGTTACGTGGATTTGCTACCTATGGACAAAACTATACGATGGCCTATGTAGGGCAACGTGTAGTTATCGACATTCGTGAATCCTTATTTAAGCATTTACAAAAGTTAGATCAAGCCTATTTTGACCGCCGTAAAACAGGGGTCATCATGAGTAATGTGACGAGTGATGTAGGTGCGTTACAACAAGCGATTGTAGATAATTTAATTTCCTTTATGACAGAAGGGGTTACCTTGGTCGGGTCCCTAGTTTTCATGTTTTATTTGGATTGGAAATTATCCCTCTTAACTTTAATTATCGTACCTGTTGTATTGGGGTTAACGAATATATTTGGTAAAAAATTGCGCTCAGCAGGCCATGAAGTACAAGGAAGAACGGCAGATATTACTGCCTTTTTACAAGAGGTCATTTCAGGGGTGCGAGTGATTCGTTCCTTTGCTCGTGAAGCGTATGAGTTTAAACGATTTGAGCAAGAGAACAAAAATAACTTTGACGCAGCTATGAGGGCTACAAAATTAACAGCTGTCATGGGACCTATGGTGGAATTTGCAGCGGCCATTGCCGTAGTGATTATTTTATGGTATGGCGGATATTCTGTAGTGCAAGGATATATTACAGCTGGTTCTTTGATTGCATTTTTAATTTATGCCATCAACCTGTCTAACCCTGTAAAACGCCTAACTCAAGTCTATGGTAACTTGCAAAAAGCTATGGCAGCAGGGGATCGTGTCATTGATATTTTAGAAACAGAACCACATGTGAAAGAATCACCAACGGCAAAAGTATTGCCCCATGTACAGGGAGATGTACAATTTGAAAATGTACAATTTGCCTATGATGAAGATAATTTGGCGTTAAAAGGTGTGAACTTATCGGTGAAACAAGGACAAACAGTAGCGATTGTAGGTCCTTCTGGGGCCGGTAAATCAACCATAGCAAATTTACTGCCACGTTTTTATGATGTGACAGGTGGCGCCATTCGCATTGATGGGGTAGATGTACGAGATGTGACTTTCACATCCTTACGTGAAAACATTGGTTTAGTGCCACAAGATACGATGTTGTTTAATGCAACAGTGCGTGAAAACATCCTGTATGGTCGCTTAGATGCTACGGAAGAAGAAATCTTAGAAGCAGCCAAAGCAGCCAATGCCTATGAGTTTATTGAAAAATTGCCGAATGGATTTGATACAATCGTGGGTGAACGAGGTAATTCCTTATCTGGCGGTCAACGCCAACGCATAGCCATTGCACGGGCTATTTTGAAAAACCCAAGTATCCTGATTCTAGATGAAGCCACATCGGCTTTAGATACTGAAAGTGAAAAAATTGTACAAGAAGCATTAGAACGGTTAATGAAAAATAGAACGGCACTAGTGATTGCTCATAGATTGAGTACCATTAAACATGCCGATCATATTGTGGTTTTACAACAAGGTTGTGTTGTAGAAGAAGGCACACATGATGAATTATTAGCGTTAAATGGCTTGTACAGTCATTTATATTCTGTTCAATTTGCCAGAAAAGGATAAACTATGTACTGGATATATAATATACTTCTCATTATCTACTGGATTGGCTTGATACCAGTAATTTTATATCGATTAGCCTTTGAAGAAGGGTTCTACGAGCGTATCAAGCAAAGTGCAGGATTCATGCCGAGCACATTAATGAAAAAAATAGAAGGTAAACGAGCTATCTGGTTACATGCAGCTTCTGTGGGTGAAATTGTAGCTACCAGCCCATTGGTGAAAGATATCAAAAAAAGCTTTCCTGATGCGGTGGTGGTAGTATCTGTAGTTACCGCTACTGGTCATGCTATGGCGCGTCGTATCATTCCAGAAGCAGAAGGGATTATTTTCTTTCCTCTGGATTTGCCATTTTTGACACGAAGAATTTTGAACATTATAAAACCTATCGCTATTTTACTGGTAGAAACAGAAATTTGGCCAAACTTCCTTCGTATTGCGAAAGGTGAACAAATTCCTGTTATGATGGTGAATGGTCGTATTAGTGATCGCTCTATGTCACGATATATGCATATCAAATCGTTCATGCACGATATGCTTGGCTCGATTGATCGATTCTGTATGCAATCGAAATTGGATGCAGAATATATCACGGTGTTAGGAGCCAATGTGAAAGAAGTGACTGTCACAGGGAATACTAAATATGATCAAACCTATGCAACGGTAACGGAAGAAGAAAAAGAACAGTTGCAACACGAATTTGGATTTGGTCATAATCATCCTATCATTGTGGCAGGTAGTACTCATAAGGGGGAAGAAGATAAACTGTTCCAAGCTTTCAAGGAAATTTTACAATCCTATCCCAATGCAAGACTGCTCATAGCGCCTCGTGAAATTATGCGTGGTAATGATGTAAAGGCTTTGTCGCAAAAGTATGGATTAAAAGCAATTTGTCGCAGTACGATGACAGAACCTGTACACGAAGAAATTCCAGTGGTGATTTTAGATACCATCGGTGAATTAGGTCGTCTCTATAGTTTAGGGGATATCATCTTCGTTGGTGGATCCTTAGTCAAAACGGGGGGCCACAATATTTTAGAACCAGCTGCTCATGGCAAGCCAATTATTGTGGGACCGCATATGTTTAACTTTAAAGAAATATATAGTTTATTGAGTTCTCGTGGAGCCTGCACGATGGTGCATGATGAAAGAGAATTGTTAGAAGTGTTACAAACCTTGTGTGCGAACCAAGAGATGCGAGATGAGATGAGTTGCCATTGTTTGGAAGTAGTCCGCGAAAATCGTGGGGCTACACAACGGAATACAGAAGAACTGCGTCGACTCTTTGAACGCTTTCACATTGTACCGTAATTGGTTCATATTAGTTTTAATATCCTAGGCTATACTAGAGGGATATGGAGGAGGTTAACTCATGAAAGGAGAACAACTCTTTAAGCATATCATCAGCGGACAGATGGAAGGATCCTTAGGAAATGCTCTGCGTGGTGGTTTAGAAAAGGCTAGTAAGGTCTATGAAAGAGTCATAGAATATCGTAATGAGCGCTACAATCATCCCAAGCATGTGCAACGGGTAGCAGTGCCAGTTATTAGCATAGGAAATATTACAGTGGGTGGTACTGGTAAAACTCCTATGGTACGCTATGTATGTGAAACATTGGATACAGCACATCACAACGTAAGCGTGTTGAGCCGTGGCTACAAAGCGGACAATAATAAAAAGCCTATCGTTGTTTCTAGACAAGGCACGGTGGATGTGTCCTCTTTCATTAGTGGTGATGAGGCGTGGTTATTGGCCAAAACATTGCCGAATGCAAATGTCATTATTGGATCAAAACGAGTAGAGTCTGCTAAGATTGCAGTGGATGAACTACAATCTGATGTACTTGTGTTAGATGATGGATTTCAACATCGAGCATTAGGTCGTGAGGCGGATATCGTCTTAATTGATGCCAGTCACCCATTTGGCTATGGCGCAGTATTGCCGAGAGGTCTCTTACGTGAGCCTTTGGAGAATTTGAAACGTGCCACGTACATTGTGTTAACGAAAACAAATCAAATAGAACCAGAGCAATTGGAGACATTGCGCAAAGACATTCATGCTTTAGCGCCACTTGTTCCGGTAGCTGAAACGATTCATCAAACAGTGGGCTTTCAAACGATGGAAGAATGGAGTCATAATGGATCGATTCATGGTATAAGTGACTATGACGGGACTCCTTTACTAGCCATTAGTGGAATCGGTCAACCGAGTTCGTTCATTTCTAATTTAAAAAGTTATGGATTCACTGTACAGGATATGATGAGTTTTGGAGACCATCATGATTATTCTGAGGAAGATGTTGTGAAATTATGGGAACGTTGTTTTAAAACTGGTATCCAAGGGATCATCACCACAGAAAAGGATGCGGTCAAGTTATCACAAGTACGAGCCATACGAGACTTACAGATTCCTGTCTATGTATTAGTAATTGGTATTGCATTTACCAAAGGTGAAGAAGATTTTAAATCCTATGTTTTGCAAATAGCAAAGGGGAAGTAATATGCGTATAGCTTGTATTATTCCAGCGCGCTATGGATCGACACGATTGCCGGGTAAACCCTTAGCGATGATTGGTAATAAACCAATGATTCAACGGGTCTATGAACAAGTATCAAAAGCCACTGAAATTCATGAGGTCATCGTGGCTACAGATGATGAACGTGTGTATGATGCGGTTACTGCATTTGGTGGGCAAGTGATGATGACGAGAGCCGACCATTTGACTGGCACTGATCGATTGGCAGAAGTAGCAGCTACAAGAACAGATATTGATGTAATTATTAATGTACAAGGGGATGAGCCACTCATTGATGCGTCTGTCATTGATGAATTAGCTCGTCAGTTCAAAGAAGACTCAACGTTACAAATGGGTACAGTAGGCTGTCCTTTGTTAGAATCAGAATACAATGAGCCTAGTGCTGTGAAAGTGATTGTGAATCGATTGGGGAACGCTATGTATTTTTCTCGGTCTTTAATTCCCCATCCTAGACATGCATTCGTGGTTCCCCCTCTCAAGCATGTAGGCATGTATGGATATAATCGTCAATTCCTACTAGCCTATGCAAAGATGGAACCAACACCGGCAGAATTAACTGAATCCTTAGAGCAGTTACGGGCCTTAGAAAATGGATATACCATTCGGGTCATTACTACGGACCAACGCTTTGTGGGCGTAGATACACCAGAAGATTTAGAACGAGTGAATGAAATATTTCACCAATTAGAAGCATAAACAATTTCGTTTAGAAAGGAGATACTATGAAAACAGTACAAGTAGGCAACCTTACACTTGGTGGAGGTAAAGGCTTATTTTTATTAGCAGGCCCATGCGTAATTGAGGGCTATGAACGCACATTGGAGATTGGTCGTCGTGCGAAAGCAATTTGTGATAAAGTGGGTATTCCTTACGTATTCAAAGCGTCCTTTGATAAAGCCAATCGCTCTAGTTATTCTTCCTTCCGTGGTCCTGGCCTCGTAGAAGGTTTAGAAATTTTAAAAGCTATTAAAGAAGAGTTGCAGGTACCAGTGGTAAGTGATATTCATGATATTACTCAAATTGAACCAGCTGCTGAAGTGTTGGATATTCTTCAAATTCCAGCCTTTTTATGTCGTCAAACTGATTTGGTATACGGAGCTGCGGCCACTGGAAAATGCGTGAATGTGAAAAAAGGTCAATTCATGGCTCCTAAAGATATGAGCAATGTGTTGAAAAAAATGGAAGAA
>CAUQUX010000013.1:0-13978 GCA_963521235.1 uncultured Veillonella sp.
AGAAACATGTTACTAACATGCGTTCTAGCTCCTCTGATGAGGCAGTTCGTTTAACGCCTCCACGTATCTTTAGCTTGGAACAAGCTCTAGAGTGGATCAACGATGACGAATTGGTAGAAGTAACACCAGAAAACATCCGTATGCGTAAAGCAATCTTGGATCGTTCCGCTCGTGCGAAAGCAGCAAAAGCTGGTAAATAATTACATATACTATATGGAGTAATTCCGCTGAAAGACTTGCCTTCTATCTCTCATGAAACAAGGCTGGAGTTTGTAAGGTAATTATGATATACTATAGCTAGATAAAGAGTAAATGCAGATATATTCTGTATGGTCAAAAAAGCAAACCCCCTAAGGAGTCCAAGACCTTAGGGGGTTCTTGCATTATTACACTAATGCTAGAGTGAGGTTAGTTGCCTAATTATTCCCTATCTAACCATTTGCAAATATAGTAAGCTACTACACTTGCCAAAATAGAGAGAATAAAAGAGTAAATGCATTCCATATAGTCACCCCCTTTCCGTTGCAGATTGGGGTAGGCAACAATTTTATTATAGTAGATTTTTTCATAAAATATATAAAAGCACAGAGGGTAAATTCTGTGCTTTTTGTTATGTAAAGATATTTTGTTGAAGTTCAATTGTTGTAGTAAGAGTTTTTTATCATCTGTTGATAGCCTAACTTCAAGATCACCTTTAAATAATGGCTCATTATATTCCACAGATACTGTGTAAACTATAAATCTTAGTTCTCGTTCACTTTCTCTATTTTGTTGTACTTTATAGGTGTGAAAGCCTATAATAGATATATAAGTAACACATTAGTCATGATATAGGAGACAGGATGAAAGAACTTCGTACGCTACCAGATGGCAGCATTACTTACGAACTGCATAGAAAACGCGTGAAGAATATGAATCTTCGTGTCACCACCAGTGGTGTGGTGCGAGTATCTGCCTCTCCTCGTGTGCCCTTAGGGATGATTGAAGAATTTATCTATCGTCATCGAGCTTTCATTGAAAAGGCACTACAGAACCGAAAGGATAGAGGTGGTCATCCCATGGTACCAGCTGTAGATACAGATATCATGGTGATGGGTCAGATGTATCGAGTAGTACTAGAAAAGCCTCATAGAGTATCTGCTTACTTGGAAACATCTTCGCAGGATAGTCAATTAAGCGATACTCCGTCAGATTCTCCATTGCAAGGTAGTTCATCAAAAAGGAAGGGCGCACAAGGAAGCCTGTCACAAAGAAAGCTGTCGAGAGTGAGCACCTCTACCTATGCAGTAACGGTGGCAGACGACATATTGTTGGTACGCTACCCAAGTGCCCCTGACGCCCCGGACTCTAGCAAAGTAGAACGGATGTGGCTTAACTTTTGGAAAACCATAGGGCAGGACTTCATGAAAATGTTAGCACAGCAAGTGCATGATGAGTTTCAACAAGCAGGCTATACAGTGCCGATACCGACGTTACGATTGCGGTATATGACAAGTCGTTGGGGCTCTTGTATGCCTTTCAAAGAAGTTATTACTATGAACACTCGATTGCTCTTAGGGCCTACGGAGTTTGCGCATTATGTGATGGTTCATGAATTTGCCCATTTTATCGAGGCGAATCATTCGTCACGCTTTTACAAGGTCATGAGCGATGTCTTACCGAACTGGAAACAAGTAAAAGCAGAGATGAAGGCATATTATACATAAGCAGGGTTAGGGAATGTACAATTATAGAGATTAAGAGGTTCCTATGAAATATTTTAGATACGCTATTGATAGAGGGTTATTACAAGTTAAAAGTCACATATATCGTATTTCCACCTATCATTATAATTGGCATAAGCATATTGAGTTATTATGGGTATTAAAGGGAGCTTTAGAAGTGTGTGTAGAGGGGCAGACCTATACATTACAACGAGATGACATGATTTTGTATTCATCACAATGTGGGCACGCTACATTGGCTCTAGAAGAAGATACGATTGCTCTCGTCTTTCATGTGGAACCACAATGGTTTTTGCAGTATGATCAGGACTTTATGAAGTATCGATTTGTGTCAGTCTCCACACAAGATGTACACATTGCTGAAAGGTATAAAGGGCTTCGTCAATCGTTAGCGTATATTATGAATTATCATACTGCAGAAATAGCGACTAGTGCGCTAGAAACCATGAAGGTAGATGGTATTATATATACAGTGTTGTCAAATGTGTATGAGATTATACTGGCTAGTCGATACGAGAATCAATTATCCACTAAGATATTGCATCAAGAAGAAAATTTTGAACGGATGGTTCATTTTATTGATGAACATTTTCGCGACCGTCTTGAGTTAGCAACGATTGCTGATGTAGGCGGATATACTGAAAGCTACACCTCTCAACTATTTAAACGGCAGCTGGGGATTACTTTTTTAGAATATGTGTCACGTATGCGATTGCGTGAGGCAGCGATACGATTAGTAAATACGGATGATATGGTTATTCATATTGCAAGTTATTGTGGGTTCCCTGACGTAAAAGCTTTTAATAGTGCGTTTAAAAAGCATTTTAAACTAACTCCTTCTGCCTATCGTGAACGGGCAAAGAGAATTGAGCGTCATACAGTGTTAGAAGACTGGAAAGAATATATTAGCTCTGATGATACAGAAATTAAGGGGATATTAACAATGTATGGAAGTTACCTGATTAGAGAAAATATGAAGTATGAGGAAAATGAATATACGAAACAAAGACTTGTTAGTAAGGTTCAGAGGGTTAAAGAAGAATTACAGCAACTATTGCAGACACTAGAATAAGCTAGGTATGCTTTGCTTGCATATATACAATATTAAGTATATGGATATATTTTTATATAATAAAATAAGGCTGAATTTGATCAATACTGGTAAATGCTATGTTATTACATGTAATAACATGGCATTTTTTTATATATATTGGGCTTAAAATTGCAAAAATATAGATAAATATGACTATTTTATAGAAAAGTATCATGATGAATATTGGATAGAAGGGGTCTGTATAAATAGCTATAATGAGGGCATATATTAATACGGTACTAGAGATTCAGGAGGAATGGAATGGATGCAGTTAGTATTACGTTATGTTATTTAATATTTGCCATAGTCATGTTTGTATGGGAGAAGATACCTTTATCGATTACGGCGATGTTAGTATCAGTTGGTCTAGTGTTATCTGGAGTTTTATCTCCTAAAGAGGCCTTTGCAGGCTTTGTGGATGGTAATGTTCTTTTATTTATGGCTATGTTTATCGTAGGTGCAGCATTCTTTGAAACTGGTGTAGCACAAGTGGTAGGTAGTGTAGTTACAAAAATGGCTAGCACTGAAAAAATGCTCATTGTTGCAGTCATGCTAATTACAGGATTATTATCTGGATTCTTGTCTAATACGGGAACTGCAGCAGTATTGATTCCTGTTGCAATTGGGATAGCACAAAAATCAGGATTTAACCAATCAAAATTTTTAATCCCCTTAGTGTTGGCATCGGCTATGGGTGGTAATCTTAGTTTAATTGGGGCGCCAGGAAATATGATCGCACAAGCAGGATTAGAAAAAATTGGCTTATCCTTTGGATTCTTTGATTATGCTTTAATTGGTGGACCAATTTTGTTGGTAGGTATTATTTATTTCTTGTTATTGGGATATAAATTATTGCCAGACACACCAAGTCGTGCTGTAGACTCTAACTATGATACAGTGGAAGATTATAGCCATGTACCAAAATGGAAACAATGGATGGCGACATTGGTATTGGTAGGTACGATCTTAGCTATGATTTTTGAATCTCAAATTGGTGTTAAACTGTATGTATCTGCATGGATTGGGGCACTTATTTTAGTGGCTACGAATGTGGTGACTGAAACAGAGGCGGTAAAATCCATTGATATGAAAACAATATTTTTGTTCGTTGGTTCCTTATCTATTGCTACAGCTCTTGTGAAAACAGGAGCGGGTTCTGTAGTAGCAAATACAATTATGGGGTTATTAGGTAGCAATCCAAGCCCATATATTGTGATGGCAGTGATTTTTATCTTATCCGCTGTGTTAACAAACTTTATGTCTAATACGGCAGCCACAGCACTGTTGGTGCCTATCGGTTTGCAATTAGCACAGTCTATGGGAGCAGATCCCAAAGCGGTGTTGATGGCTACTGTTATCGGGGCATCTTGTGCATATGCAACACCAATTGGTATGCCTGCTAATACCATGGTGTATAACATTGGAGGATATAGTTTTATGGACTACGTGAAAGTAGGGGTTCCTCTCATTGTGATAGTGACAATCGTGTCATTAATTATTTTGCCAATATTCTTTCCCTTTTACCTATAATTTAGGAGGTTTCTATGAATAAAGAAGAACAAGTGTTACGAATGACAAAGATCGTCAGTGATTTTGTAGGCCATGTTGCTAAAGTATTACCTGACGATGTGCAAGAAAAAATTACAGAATTAGCAAATGATGAACGAAATCCGCTAGCAAAAACAATTTATGCAACTATGAAAGAAAATATGAAGTTAGCAAAAGAGTTAAGTCGCCCATCCTGCCAAGATACAGGAGTATTGCAATATTGGGTGAAAGTAGGTGCTAATTATCCATTGCTTGGTGAATTGGAAAGTATCTTGAGAAATGCAACGTATCAAGCAACACAGGAAACTCCGCTTCGACATAATTGTGTAGAAACGTTTGATGAATATAATACTGGAAAAAACATTGGTACTTTAGCACCTTATATTTTATGGGATATTGTGCCAGATCGAGATGATGTTGAAATTTTCCCTTATATGGCAGGTGGTGGTTGTTCCTTGCCAGGTAGCGGTAAGACATTGATGCCTGGAGAAGGCTATGAAGGAGTAGCAAAGTTTGTCTTAGATTTGATGACATCCTACGGATTAAATGCGTGCCCACCATTGTTAATTGGTGTCGGTGTGGCTACGTCTATTGATACAGCGGCGTTACTTTCAAAAAAAGCGTTAATGAGACCCGTGAGTTCCGTGGCACCTAATGAACGAGCAGCAAAAATGGAACAATTGCTAGAAGATGGGATTAACTCCTTGCATATTGGCCCACAAGGTATGGGTGGAGATAAGTGCTTGCTAGGCGTCAATATTGAGCATGGGGCTCGTCATCCATCGGTTATTTCTGTTGCAGTTAATGTGGGATGTTGGAATCACCGCAGAGGTCATATGGTATTTGATAAAGATGGACAATGTACAATTCTATCGCATAGTGGGGTGACATATTAATGGAAAAGAAAGTATTAACAACGCCGATTCAGCGGAAAGATTTAGAAGGTATTAAAGCAGGGGACATCATTTATTTAACAGGTCATATTACGACCTGTCGTGACGTAGCGCATCGTCGGTTGATTGAATTAGGTCGTGAATTACCTGTGGATGTACGGGATGGGGCCATCTTGCATGCGGGTCCTATCGTCCGAGATCTGGGAGATGACACATTTGAAATGGTGTCTGTAGGACCTACCACAAGTATGCGTATGGAAAAGTTTGAGTACGATTTTGTGAAAGAGACAGGTGTACGCCTTATTGTTGGTAAAGGTGGTATGGGACAGAATACAGAACGTGCTTGTAAAGAGTTTGGAGCCTTGCATCTAGTATTCCCTGCGGGCAATGCTGTACTAGCGGCTACAGAAGTGGAAGAAATTGAAAGCGCTAACTGGCGAGAGTTAGGTATGCCAGAAACGCTTTGGACATGTCGTGTGAAAGAGTTTGGTCCTTTAATTGTATCCATTGATACAGAAGGCAATAACTGGTTTGAACAGAAAAAAGTAGAGTATAATGCGAAAAAAGAAGAAGTATTAGAATCTATCTACCAAGAAGTAAAGTTTATTAAATAACGCAACGCCTATGTAATTTGCTATGTGAATTACATAGGCATTTTTAAGTTTGAAAGCATCCAATAATCGACAGGGGTTAAACGCTTTCACGGTACACTGAAACACGCAATCTGTGATATAATAAAGGGAATGAAAGCATATCACGTTACGTTAGTAAGGAGGGCCCATGAGACCATTTGTACATCTGCATAGTCATAGTGAATATAGCCTCATTGATGGCATTAGTCGACTGCCACAAATGGTGAGTCGTGCGAAAGAACTCAATATGCCCGCTCTTGCTTTGACGGATCATGGGAATATGTATGGAGCCATATATTTTTATAAAGAGGCCATGGCGCAAGGGATCAAACCCATCTTAGGATGCGAAGTATATGTCACCGAAGGCAGTCGTTTTGATCGCCCTGAGGGCAAGACGTACGAACGATTAAAGCATTTGATTCTCTTAGCGGAAACCATGGAAGGATACGAAAATATTGTAAAAATCGTGTCCAAGTCTTCCACAGAAGGGTTCTATCGTAAACCTCGTGCGGATAGAGAACTGTTAGCTAAGTATAACAAGGGAATCATTGCCTTGAGTGCTTGTATTGCAGGAGAAATTCCTCAGCTGATTTTACAGGACAACATTGAGGGCGCTCACCGTGCGTTAGAATGGTATCTTGAGACCTATGGAAAAGAGAATTTTTTCTTAGAGATTCAGAACCATGGAGATCCTAAGGAATTGCGTGTTCAAGATGTGCTAGTAGAGATGGCGGAGCAGTACGGTGTGGGACTGGTATGTTCTAATGACTTTCACTATGTCTATGCAGACGATGCAGAAGCGCATGATATCAAGGTATGTATTGCTACGGGTGCAAGGCGAAGTGATGTGGATCGCATGAAGTTTTTCAGTAATGAGTTTTACATGAAAAGCGGCGATGAAATGGCAGAACTCTTTGGACATATTCCAGAGGCATTGGATAATACGTTGAAAATTGCGGAACGTTGTCATGTAGAGTTCAATTTTGATGCCCATCATTTACCGAGATTTGATGTACCAGAAGGGGAAACAGCACATTCTTATTTACGTAAGGTCTGTGAGTCCTATATTCCTCAATTCTACCCAGAGGTAACACCGGTATTGCAAGAACGCTTAGACTATGAATTAGGCGTTATTAGTCGCATGGGCTTTGAAGATTATTTCCTTATCGTGTGGGACTATGTTAAATATGCTCGTGAACATGGGGTGCTAGTAGGCCCTGGTCGTGGTAGTGCCGCAGGGTCAGTGGTCGCCTATTTATTGGGGATTACAGGTTTAGATCCAATTAAATATGATTTGCTCTTTGAACGATTCTTGAATCCAGAGCGGGTAAGCATGCCCGATATCGATATCGACTTCTGCTATGAAACTCGCAATAAGGTCATCGAATACGTAACAGAAAAATATGGACAAGAGCGAGTAGCGCAAATTATTACCTTTGGTACTGAAGCGGCTCGTGCCGTTATTCGTGACGTAGGTCGTGTGCTAGATATGCCTTTACCAGAAGTGAATCGATTAGCTAAGATGATTCCCAATGAGCTAGGTATCACTTTGAAAAAAGCCTTAGAGGTAAAAGAACTCAGAGATCTATATGAAAGTGATGCATCGGTAAAAGAACTCTTCGATCTTTGCTTGCGCTTAGAAGGCATTGCGAGGAACTCCTCTACCCATGCAGCGGGGGTCGTAATTTCCGCGGCGCCTCTAGATGAGTATGTGCCGGTACAAAACTCTAATGAAGATGGTTTTGTCACACAATATGATAAAGATAATATAGAAGAACTAGGTCTATTGAAGATGGACTTTTTAGGACTTCGTACATTGACGGTGATGGGCGAGGCATTACGTCTCATTAAGGAAAACCATGGTGTTGAGTTAGACTTGGATGCCATCCCATTAGACGACAAGGCATCTTGTGAAATCTTATGTAAAGGGGAAACCGCAGGGGTCTTCCAGTTAGAATCGGAAGGGATTACTAAACTGGTAATGGACTTAAAGCCAGAACATTTTGAAGACTTAATTCCTTTAGTGGCCCTCTATCGTCCGGGACCATTGGGATCAGGCATGGTAGAAGATTTCATCAAACGCCGTCATAAAGAGAAGGCTGTGACGTATTTGCATCCCATCTTAGAGCCAATTTTGAAAGATACCTTCGGGGTTATTTTATACCAAGAACAAGTTATGCAGATTGCGTCTGCTATGGGTGGATTTTCCTTGGGACAAGCGGATTTAATGCGCCGTGCCATGGGTAAGAAAAAGGAATCGGTACTGAAAGCACAACGAGATTCCTTTGTATCTGGTTCTGTAAACAATGGTATTGATGAGAAGTTGGCTAACGAAGTATTTGATCTCTTGCTATACTTTGCGGGATATGGATTTAATAAATCTCACTCTGCCGCCTATGCCTACATTGCGTATCAAACGGCGTATTTGAAAGCCCATTACTTCCCAGAGTTTATGGCGGCGACGATGACAAGCTTTATGGGTAATATGGATAAAATGACGAATTATATCAACATCTGTAAAGCTAAGCAGGTAGCTGTATTAGGCCCAGATATTAACCATTCGGAGCGCATGTTTACCGTACAAAATGGACAAATTCGTTTTGGCTTAGGTGGTATTAAAAATGTAGGTGATAATGCCATCGAAGAATTACTAGCAGAGCGTAAGGCAAATGGACAGTTTACATCTATTGTTGATTTCTGCGAACGTATACCATACCGTGTAGTGAATAAACGCTTGTTGGAAAGTTTAATCCGATGCGGGGCGATGGATTCTTTCAAAGAAAATCGTAATCAGCTATTGCAGATATATGAACAAGCCCAAGGGATTGGCGCTAAAGGACAAAAAAATAGTGCTTTGGGAGCGGTCAGCCTTTTTGCTGAGGTAGAGGAAATGGAAACGATCCATGTGCCAGACTTACCTGACTTGCAAAAAGAGTTGAAGCTGAAAGATGAAAAGGAATATACAGGTTTTTACATTACTGGTCATCCTTTAGATGCGTACCGTGATGAATTGGAAGGATTATTTCAATTAGGGCGATTAGCAGAAAATCCTGAAAGTTTCGACCGTAAGACTGTTACGATCGGAGGTTTGATTACAGATAAGATAGACCGATTGACCAAGGCAAAACAGGAAAAAATGTGTACCTTAACCTTGGAGGATTTCACAGGCACAGTCCAAGTGGTAGTATTTCCACAGACCTACCAAAATAGCCATATGCTATTGCAACGGGATGGTGTGGTAGCCATTGAAGGGCGCATTGATGCGGATGAAAAAGGCGTGCAATGCATTGCGAGTTCCGTGCAATTATTGAAAGTAGAATATGATAAAGTTCGCCAAATACGCATTCATATAGATTTAGCTCATGATACACCGCAAGTGAGTCAGCAATTACAAAAACTGTTGCAAGAATTACCAGGAGATACGCCTGTCACTTTATTCCTGCAGCGACAGAAACGAACGTTAGCGGTGAATCGCAGTTTTTATTTTACGCCATCGAAAGAGTCGATTGGACGAGTGCAAGCCTTGTTAGGGGCCAATGCAGTAGAGTTACTATAAGGAGATACAGATGAATAAGAAAACAAAGATTGTTTGTACTATGGGACCGAGTACAGATACCCTCGAAATGGTAGAATCCTTATTGCGAGCAGGGATGAACGTAGCACGTTTTAACTTCTCTCATGGCTCTCATGAAGAGCAAGCAAAACGCATGGAATTGGTGCGATTGGCATCTACTAGAACAGGGATTCCTGTAGCCTTGATGTTAGATACAAAGGGTCCAGAAATTCGCCTTGGCTTGTTCAAAGAGGGTAAAGTGTGTCTAGAAGAAGGACAAGCTTTCACATTAACTACGAAAGAGGTAGAAGGTACAAAAGAAATTTGCTCTGTCAATCACGTAGGCCTACCAGAAGATGTGAAAGAGGCAAAACAAATCCTTTTATCTGATGGATTAGTGACATTGCGCGATTCTATTGAAGGTACTGAGATTCATACAACTGTTATGAACACAGGCATGATGAGCAACCGCAAACGGGTGGCTGTGCCGGGAGTATCCCTATCCTTGCCACCAGTGTCGGAACAAGATGAAAAAGATTTGCTATTCGGTTGTGATATGGGCGTGGACTATGTAGCAGCGTCTTTTATGCAACGTGCCAGCGATGTAGTGGCCATTCGTCGTATTTTGGAGTCCAAAGGGGTAGATATTCGCATCATTTCCAAAATTGAAAATGAAGAAGGATTACATAATCTTGATGAGATTTTAGAAGTGTCTGATGGATTGATGGTAGCCCGAGGTGATTTGGGGGTAGAAATTCCAGCTGAAGAAGTACCAGTATTGCAAAAAATGATGATTCAAAAATGTAATGCCGCCTCTAAGCCTGTGATTACAGCGACCCAGATGTTAGAGTCCATGGTAACCAATCCAAGACCTACAAGAGCAGAAGCTAGTGATGTGGCGAATGCCATATTAGATGGTACAGATGCGGTCATGTTATCTGGGGAAACTGCAGGTGGGGACTACCCATTGGAAGCGGTAACAACTATGGCTCGTATTGCAAAAGTAACAGAAACATCTGATTTATATGTGAATAGTAATCATACAGTACCGTTAGAAGAAGCAAAAACGACAGATGCTATTTGTTCTGCTACTGTTGAAGTAGGACGTTCTTTGGGAGCTGGTGCCATCATTACTTGTACTGAATCTGGCATTACAGCTATGAGCATTTCACGTCATCGTCCAAACTGTCAAATTATCGCAGTAACACCACATGAACATGCCGTACGCCGTATGCAGTTATACTGGGGCGTGACAGCTATCCAAGGACCTTCCCATTCCAACTCCGATGAAATGGTACATTGTGCCATGAGTGCTGCCTTAGGAGAAGGGTTGATTCAATCTGGTGATTTAGTGGTTGTAACAGCAGGTGTTCCATCTGGTTTGTCCGGTACTACCAACATGATTCGTGTTCATGTGACAGGTAATGTATTGATTAAAGGCCGTGGTGTGGGTAAATTGTCCATCACAGGTCCGATTTATCATGCGGACTCGGCGGAACCAATGGCAGATGGAAGTGTTTTAGTGGTTCGTGATTTAGAACCAGAATATATGGAATTAGCAAAACGGGCGGGAGCGATTGTTACCGCTGAAGAAGGATATACATCCACATCAGCTATCGCAGGCATCCAATTTGGTATTCCAGTGATCTTGGGTGCTCATGATCAGTCTAAATTAGTAAACGGACAAGTTGTGACTGTAGATGGCATTCGTGGTAATGTTTATGAAGGTATTGCAAACGCAAGATAGGAGGTACTTATGGAATATCATATTCCTACACAAGCAGATACAGTGGTAGTAGAAGAAATTGTGAGTCGTAAATTACGCAACTCTATGCTTTGGATGGTATGGGGCTTATTGACTACTGCTATTATTGGATTTATGGCGTTAACGAACGCTAGTTGGTTGCGCTTTGCTCATTCCAACTTTAATATTATTTTGTTAGCTGAAGTGGCGGTGGTGTTCTTATTTTCCTTCCGTCAATACACAGCGTCTAACACATTTTTGAAAGCCATGTTTTTCCTCTATTCCATTATGAATGGATTGACCTTGACGGCTATCGCATTACATTATTCCTTTGAAGTTGTGGTGTATGCCTTAACAGGGGCTGTAGCGGTATTTGGTAGTTTTGCCTTTTTAGGGGTAGTGGTAAAAAAAGATTTGTCTGGATTAGGCACATTCTTAATGGGGGCTATTATTGCCTTGGTGATTGCTAGCTTAGTGATGATGTTCTTTGGGGCTAGTGATTTTGGAATGCTAGTATATAGTTATATTGCGGTAGGGATTTTCTCCTTGTTTACTATGTACGATGTATATCGCATTAAACAAACGATTATGGAAGTGGCTTACGAAGATGAAAGTGTCCTAGAACGTGTTGAATTGATTGGGGCTTTAGGCTTGTACTTAGACTTCATCAATATTTTCATCAACTTACTTCGTATTTTTGGACGTCGGTAATTTATCGGTAATTTGTGAGATTATATTTTATAAAAGGGGAGGCGCTATAAGCTCTCCCTTTTAGTATGCAAATCTTTCGATATATGAGATAATATATAGTAGAATAACACAAGTAAGGAGGTTGCATATGGAAGCAAAAGAATGGGAAACCTTTGTCACAGTAGTGGAAGAAGGAAATATTACGAAAGCAGCAGAAAAATTATTTCTTTCACAGCCAGCATTGAGCTATCGGTTAAAGCAAGTAGAAGATATCTTAGGCCGCCCCTTATTAATTCGTGCCAATGATGGGATTGCCTTAACGGCAGAAGGCGAATTATATTACGAGTATTGTCGTCGTATGATTCGATCTCGAGAAGAATTGCGACAAAATATTGGTAAGGTAACCGGGAAAATACAAGGTACCTTAAAAATTGCAGCCTCTATTAATTTTGCGGACTATGAATTACCACATTTGCTCAATAATTTTACCAAACAATATCCTAACATTCGCATCGAAGTGAAGACAGGATATAGTTCCCATGTGAATAAAATGTTCAACTCTGGGGAAGTGATGATTGCCTTTGCTCGTGGAGAGTATAATCATGTACCGAAGGGGATTCGTTTATTTGATGAGCCCTATTGTTTGGTGTATAAACACCCTGTAGATTACAAAGAATTACGAGATATTCCTATGATTAACTATCGTACGGATGGATCCATTGCGACGGTGGTAGAGAATTGGAAGAAAGAGCATAATGTAGGTGATGTGAGACCAGCCATGGAACTGGACTCTATGGTGACGTGTCGTCACTTCGTGCGCGAAGGCCTTGGTTGGGCCATCTTGCCGTATTTGGGACTGGGTAGTTGTCGGGAACACGGCATCTACGTGGAACCATTGCAGATGAAAGATGATCGTCCCTTGGTGCGTTCTACCTATTTGTTCCATGATGAGGTAAGTACGAAGTTGATTGCGGTGAAAACTTTCATCGATTATGTGACGGACTATTATGAAAATAATCAAATCGTTACCTTGCCGGGATATACTAGCTAAGAGGTTGGCATACGTATAGTCCTCATAGTTAATAAAAGCATAAACTATTACATAAGAGAGCGCAGCTAATCGAGTTGCGCTCTTTTTGTATGTGGTTTTTATTGTAGTTGGTACTTTTGTATATTACTATGCCCGAATTTTACAATGCATAGATATTTCTAATGTGAAAATTTGATTACTTTGGAATACTATTAACAGACTGTTAATGTATATGAAAGTAGCAAGTATTGAGGATATTTATCATAAAAATCGGAACAATTTAGTAGGAATAAAGTGGAAATGGCATGGTATCAGAGTTTATAGTGTATTCCTAAAATGCATGCATAAAGGATTTTTGAGGATAATAAAATTTTTATAAACCATATAAAGGATTTTTATTTTTACCTTCTGAAACGATTGGATATAATGAGAGCGTAGAAAGACCTAGATATTTGCACATTCTAGTATTCTAGTAAGTGATGAACCGCCCTTATATATTATTTGATTTATATATTTAGTTTCACGTTTATAGAAAGTAAGAGTGCAATCGACGTAGGCAATGTTTTTTATATCTTATGTAGTAAGGAGACACAAGATGAACAAAAAAATCATTAATGCCTTGATTACGTGGGCAATCCCATTAGTAATCTGGTTCACTCCAGCTCCAGAAGGCTTAGCTGATGGTGCTTGGAAATTATTTGGCTTTTATTTAGCCGCTATCGTAGGGTTGGTATTAAAACCATTCCCAGCTCCAGTAGCAGTATTATCTGCCATTGGTGCATCTGCATTATTCTTAAACAATCCGAAAGAAGTATTGTCCGGATATGCATCCACTACAACTTGGTTGATCTTCGCGGCCTTCTCCATTTCTGTAGCCTTCGTAAAAACAGGCTTGGGTCGTCGTATCGCATACCATATGATCGATGCCTTCGGTCACACTACACTTCGTCTTGGTTATGTAACAGCTTTATTGGACGGAATCATTTCCCCAGCTACACCATCTAACACAGCTCGTTGTGGTGGTATCGTATTCCCAATCATGAACTCCGTAGCGAAATCCTTGGGTTCTGA
>CAUQUX010000014.1:0-13688 GCA_963521235.1 uncultured Veillonella sp.
GGGCCTCTTTCGTATGTACGGAAATGGTCAGTGCCATGGGGATTAAATATAATAATGAACATACAAAAGAATTGCTTTATATGGAAGATATAGAGCAACCTGTATCCATGCAAATTTTCGGGTCCGACCCAGAAGCCATCGCCATAGGGGCAAAGGTTGTGGAAGATGTAGGCGCACCTATCGTGGACATTAATATGGGCTGTCCTGTGAAGAAAGTAGTTTCTTCTGGGGATGGGTCGGCGTTGATGAAAACACCAGAGTTAGCTATGCGAGTAGCAGAAGCGGCGGTGAAAGCTGTACAAATTCCAGTGACAGTTAAATTACGTTTAGGCTGGGATGATACTTGTATCAATGTAGTAGATATGGCACAACGCATGGAATCTGTAGGTGTAGCAGCGGTAGCTGTTCACGGACGAACAAGAGAGCAAATGTACAGTGGCAAAGCGAATTGGGATTACATTAAAGAGGTGAAATCAGCCTTAACCATTCCAGTCATCGGTAATGGAGATGTGAATTCCCCGGAAAGTGCCAAAGCCTTGCTAGAGTACACTGGTTGTGATGCTATGCTGATCGGTCGTGCTGCCCAAGGCAATCCTTGGCTGTTTCGACAAATCAAAGAATATTTAGAAACTGGTACCTATTGTCCGAACCCGACAGGCTCAGAACGAATCACTATGCTGTTGCGGCATTACGATTTATTATGTCATTACAAAGGTGTTGATTTAGCGACACGAGAGATTAGAACACATGCTAGTTTCTATATAAAAGGCTTGCCAGAAGCAGCGCGATGGAGAAATGCGTTGAACGTAGCTATGGGGCGTGAGTCATTTATTCAAGTTGTAGGAGAGTACAAAATGTTTTTAGATGACTATGCTAAGAGAACAATAGAAAGGGAATTGTCTACTACAAATGGTCATGAAATATTGGAATAGTATGGAGAATACCTATCCATATAAGGAGCGAATTCTGAAGTTAAAAGCTTTTTTAAGTAATAACTATTTTTCATTATGAGAAATAGTAAATTGACAATGATGGTGGGTGTTATTATAATTAAATCAGAAATACCAATTTACTTTTTTGCATAGATCATAGATGCTCTCACACTATGAATAGGTATTTAAAGGAGTGAGGCATCCAACTTTTAGGGGGTGTATGTATGGTCATGAATGGTATTTATTTAGTTATTGCCTCAGCCTGTATCCTAATGTTAGGGTATCGCTTTTATGGGGCATTTATAGCGGCGAAAGTGTTAACGCTAGACAAAAATCGCTTGACGCCAGCTATGGTTCACAATGATGGACACGATTATGTACCTACCAACAAATGGGTTACATTCGGTCATCACTTTGCAGCGATTGCAGGGGCAGGTCCTTTAGTAGGTCCAGTTATTGCAGCGCAATTCGGGTACTTACCAGGTACGCTATGGATTTTAATCGGCTCTGTATTTGCTGGTGCAGTCCATGATATGGTTATCCTATTTGCATCGATTCGTTATGAAGGTAGATCCATTGCGGATATTACACGCGAAGAGATTAGTAAAGTGGCGGGCTTAGGCGCTATGTTGGCAACATTGTTCTTACTTGTTATTACATTAGCAGGTATGGCAGTAGTAGTAGCCAATGCGCTTCATGGATCCGCTTGGGCATTTTTCTCAGTGTTTGCAACAATTCCTATTGCTATTTTCATTGGTATTTATTTACAATGGTTGCGTCCTGGAAAAATTCAAGAAGCCACAGTGATTGGGGTAGCTCTTATCTTTGCAGCCATCATCTATGGCCCAAATGTAGCAGCAAGCGAATATGCATCTTGGTTCATTTATGATTTGAAAACAATCGAAATTATGTTGGCTGTGTATGGTTTCTTTGCAGCAGCATTGCCAGTATGGTTGTTATTGGCACCTCGTGATTACTTATCCACATACCTAAAAATTGGTACAATTGGTGCATTAGCACTTGGTATTTTAATTGTTATGCCTGAAATCCAAATGCCAGCAGTGACTGAGTATATTTGGGGTGGCGGTCCAGTCTTGAAAGGCTCTGTATTCCCATATATCTTCATCACAATTGCTTGTGGTGCTTTATCTGGTTTCCATACAGTTATCGCTACAGGTACAACACCTAAAATGTTAACAAATGAAAGAGAAGTATTGCCTATCGGTTACGGTGGTATGTTAACAGAATCTTTCATTTCCATGATGGCTATGATTGCAGCGACTGCACTTCATCCAGATGATTACTTTGCTATCAACTCTACAGCAGAATCCTTCAAAGCGTTGGGCCTTCAAGTTCATGAATTGCCAGTATTATCTGCTCTAGTAGGGGAAGACTTAATGCATCGTCCAGGTGGCGCTGTATCCTTGGCAGTAGGTATGGCTCATATCTTCTCACGCCTTCCTAATATGGATCATTTATTAGGGTATTGGTATCATTTCTGTATCATGTTTGAAGCGTTGTTTATCATGACATTGATCGATGCGGGTACTCGTGTAGGTCGTTACTTGCTACAAGAATTACTTGGCTTATATTGGCCTAAATTCAATGACCAACATTGGGCTCCTGGTGTATATGGTTGTGCAGCATTGATTTGTATCATGTGGGGTTACTTGGTATTACAAGGTAACATCGGTACAATTTGGCCGTTATTCGGTGTATCTAACCAATTATTGGGTACGATGACATTGGCGGTAAGTACAACAATCATCATGCGTTTAGGTAGAAAACGGTATGCTTGGGTAACGGGCATTCCAACAATTATTATGGCTATCGTGGCTGTAGCTGCGGATTATGAAAACGTATTCTTCAACTATATTCCAGCTGGCAAATGGATTCTAGTTGCCTTCTCTGTAGCTATGTTCATCATGATTCTTGTGGTATTAGTAGAAGCTATCCGTAGCTGGATTCGCTTAGCTGATCTTCCTCAAGATTATAGAACACAAGAAGAAGTAGAAGCGGACACATACGCTAAACTAAATAAACAAGCAGAAGCTTAATATACGCATACGATTTGTATATAAAGGAAATAGACATGGTCCTTGTGGCTGTGTCTATTTTCATGTTTTTCTTGCAATTCTTTAGAGAATGGTGTACAATAATAAAGCTTATTGATGGTAAGCATCTTCCTACCCCTATGTGAGATAGGGGCGTTAGTCCGAAAGAGGAGGTGATTTTGTATGAACAAATACGAAGTCATGGTGATTGTGAAACCAGCTGATGAAGAGACAAACAAAGCTACTTTTGACAAAATTGAAGCTTTAATTGCTCGTGTTGGCGGTACAGTTGAAAAAGTTGACGTTTGGGGTAAACGCCGTTTAGCGTATGCAGTAAACAAACATACTGATGGCGTATACGTATTGATTAACTTTGAAGCAGCTCCTGGCGAAATCAAAGAAATCGACCGCGTACTTAAAATCGACGATAACGTTCTTAGACACCTGATTGTAAAACACGAACAATAATTGACTGAGGAGGTTAGGAATATGAATTCTGTACAACTTTTAGGAAATTTAGCTCGTGACCCTGAGGTGCGTTACACAAAAAATGGTCGTGCCGTTGCTACTTTTACAGTGGCTGCATCCAATACCTATGTGGATCAAAACGGTGAGACTAAGGAACAAACTACGTTTGTAAACTGTGTAGCATGGGGAAAATTAGGAGAAGCTGCGGGAAATTTGCGCAAAGGCAGCCGTTGTTTTGTAGAAGGTCGTATTGCGAATCGTTCTTACGATGCACAAGATGGCACAAAGCGATATGTAACTGAAGTAGTTGCGAATTTCGTAGGTAAAGCCTTGGATACGCAAACATTTGATGCTTTTGCTAGCGAAGCAACTAATTTTGATGGATTAGGTGCTGGTGCCGGTGCAGGTGAAGAAGTTCCGTTCTAAGCTAAGAACTCCACAACTATATCAAAGGAGGTTTCTCAATGAGAAGAGATAGAGGCAGAAAACCAAGAAGAAAAGTATGTAACTTCTGTGTTGACCATGCTGATCAAATCGACTACAAAGATATTGCTAAACTTCGTCGTTTTACGACTGAACGTGGCAAAATTCTTCCACGTCGTATTTCTGGTGTTTGTGCTAAACATCAACGTAAATTGACATTAGCAATTAAACGTGCTCGTGCTATTGCGTTGTTGCCATTCACAGCAGAATAATTAATACAAATATAAGCCCAGTAGCTATGTTGCTGGGTTTTTTTGTTTTGAGGTATATGCTTAGAATCTTTATTGATTCTAATTTCTGCAATGGATTTAAACGGGTATAGTTTGAGCTCGTTGCTACCCGGTTGCAACCACTTTTTACGCTTTATTGCTTGCTGTTGCAACCACATTTTCATGGGGAGAAATGCCATAGTTGTGTATTCACTTTTATGGCAAGCATATGCTGAATACACGATATTCCTATATAGTCTATAGAAATTATCGAAAATGAGTAAAAATGATGGTTTCCATGAGTTTAAGTTATTTAGCTAACTGTACAAGGGGGTATTATTCGTAACTAGAAAGTATATCTCTATTATGTATACAAGATACATGATATAATACAGGTATATCATATAAACAAAACTTATACAGTAGGTGTCTATGCATCTGATGTTGTATGAAAAGAGGTATACTATGAGAAAAGAACATGATTTTCTAGGTGAATTGGAATTAGCTGATGAGTTGTACTATGGTGTACAAACATTGCGCGGGATTGAAAACTTTTTTATTACAGGTAAACGAATCGATTTAGATTTTGTAAAAGCGATGGCTATGGTTAAAAAAGCTTGTGCCTTGGCGAATATGAGTACGGGTCGTTTAGATGAAAAAATTGGACAAGCTATTAGTCGTGCTGCTGATGAGGTAGTGCGTGGCAATTTTAATGATCAGTTCCCAGTGGACCCAATTCAAGGGGGTGCAGGAACCTCTTTCAATATGAACATGAACGAAGTACTAGCAAACCGTGCCCTAGAAATTCTAGGTTATGAAAAAGGTCGATACGATATTGTATCTCCTAATAACCATGTGAATATGGCACAATCTACGAACGATACATTCCCAACGGCGATTAAAGTCTGTGCGATTATGAAGAGTAAACCATTATTAATGGCACTTAGACGGTTAGCTGATGAATTAGATAAAAAGGCAGAGGAGTACAAAGAAATTTTAAAAATGGGTCGTACCCATTTACAAGATGCAGTGCCGATTACATTAGGTCAAGAAATGGGGGCCTACGCCTCTGGCGTGCGCCGTGGTATTCGCCGTATTAAATCAGCTATGTTAGAGGCTCATACAGTGAATATGGGCGCTACGGCGGTAGGCACAGGTCTTAATGCAGAGCCTACATACATTAAATCGGTTGTGGATGAATTATCCCGTGTGGTAGGGGAACCGTTTATCACTGCAGACAATCTAATTGATGCTACCAATAATACCGATGTATTTGCGGATATTTCTTCTGGTTTGAAAGTAACCGCTCTTGTGTTAATCAAAATGGCTAATGATTTCCGTTTGATGGCCTCTGGTCCTCGTTGCGGTATTGGTGAATTAAAATTGCCTCCACGTCAACCAGGATCTTCTATCATGCCAGGTAAAGTAAATCCGGTGATTGCAGAAGTGCTAAACCAAACTTGTTATCAAGTCATCGGTAATGATTTAACGATTTCTCTTGGTGTAGAAAATGGACAGTTTGAATTGAATGTTATGGAGCCAGTCATTGCCTATAATTTATTTAATTCTATGTGTTATCTAAAAAATGCGGTGAATACATTCGTTGATAAATTATTGATTGACCTTGAAGTGGATAAGGAACAATGCGAATATTGGCTAGAACGTTCTGTGGGTATTGTAACAGCCTTGTTACCACATATCGGTTATGAAAATGCATCTGCCTTAGCGAAGGAAGCTTTAGAAACTGATCGAAGTGTAAAAGAAATTATCTTAGAGCAAGGGTTATTAACTAAGGAAGAAATGGATTATATTCTTTCACCAAAAGAAATGACACGCCCTGGTATTGCGGGTCAAGACTTGGTAAAACAATCTGGAAACTAATTAGATAGAAAGGAACTGCTTAGGAATAGGCAGTTCTTTTTTGTATAGAAGAAGTTGAACTAGGTAGTCCGTGTGCCGTATTTTAGCGGAGCTCTTATATGTAAGAACTCTGTCCAATGTATCTAAAATGCTGGTATACTATATAGTGAAAATATAGCGGGCACTTCCAATATAGTTTGTAACTATAATAACTTATATATAAATCGAGAGAGAAATTCTGTTGGTGTAGTACATAAACATCATAGGGTAGTGTATAATAAAAGATAAAGGAGTTTGATTATGAATTTATATATAGCAGTTGCCATAGGAGGCGCTATAGGAGCGATGATGCGCTATGGTGTTAGCCAATATATAGTAGATAAAGGAGTGCTGTATCCGTGGGGTACGGTGGTAGTCAATTTACTAGGCTCTTTGTTGATTGGATTTGGTATGGCATATATTGAGGGTCATCCCCATGTGTCGCCTTGGGTAAAACTACTATGTATGACGGGTTTTTTAGGTGGGCTCACAACATTTTCAACGTTCATCTTTGAAGGATATATGCTACAAGAAAAAGGTTTGGCGCATATGCTATCCTACATGGGTGGGCAGATCATCCTTGGGTATGGTCTGTGTTGGTTAGCGTTCACTGTTGGTAAACGAATGTGGGGGTAATACGATGAAAGAAATACATGTAAAAGATGCAGTAGGACAAGCGTTATGCCACGATATTGTGCGTATTGTGATTGGTGAGGTGAAAGATACACCATTCAAACGCGGTCACGTCATTCGTGAAGAAGATGTGGCATTATTATTGCAATTAGGAAAAGAACATATTTATGTGATGGAAGAATCAGATTATAATTTGATTCATGAAGAACAGGTGGCAGAAGAGTTATATCGTTTTTGTGAACACTCATCGATCAGTCCTACACCAGTACAACAAGGTAAGATCGAGGCTATTGCGAATCACGATGGTGTGCTCACAGTAGATGTAGAAGGGCTTCATGCTATCAATAGTGTGGGCGAGTTGACCATTGTTACGCGCTTACATGGTACACCAGTGAAAGCAGGTCAAGCCGTAGCGGGTATGCGATGTATTCCTTTGCTGTTGGAGGCTTGGCAGTTAGAAGAAGCAAAACGGTTGTGTGAAGGAAAGGATCCTATCTTGCAAGTACATCCATTTGGACGGAAACGAATGGGCGTTGTCACTACAGGTAGTGAAGTCTATGAAGGACGTATTCAAGATGCTTTCACAGCGGTGATTCAAGAGCGGGTTGCGCCATATGGTGTAGAATTAGTAGCTCATGAAATTGTACCAGACAATACGGATAGAATTGTAGAAGCCATCGATAAAGTGAAAGCCGCAGGGGCAGATATCATTTTCTGTACAGGCGGTATGAGTGTAGATCCGGACGATTTAACGCCGGGAGCCATTGCACGTCGTGCTAGTGAAGTGGTGACCTATGGCTTACCAGTGTTACCTGGCTCCATGGTATGTATTGCCTATTTAGAGGATGGTACGCCAGTGATGGGGGTACCAGGCGGTGTATTATATAATCATCCGAGTGCATTTGATGTGATTACCCCACGTTTGTTAGCGGATGTTCGTATCACAAAAGAAGATTGTATTCGCATGGGGCATGGGGGCTTTCAATCAAAATAGTTATCATTTTGAGAAAATATAGTTGACAAAAATATACCCTATCTATAAAATAGGAATAAAATTATAGCGTTCTATAGTGGAGTCTAAGTAGAGGAGCAGTAATATGGCTATTATTAAACATGCAATTGACTTAATTGGAAACACACCAATCTATCGTATTCCAGATACGAATGTGTATGTAAAATTAGAAAAATATAATGCTGGTGGCAGTGTGAAAGATCGTGCTGTTCTTGGTATGCTACAAGATGCTAAGGAAAAAGGCTTAATTAAAAATGATACGATTATCGTAGAAGCCACAAGTGGTAATACAGGAATTGCCTTAGCTATGCTAGGGGCGATGATGTCCATTAAAACGATTATTATTATGCCTGAAAGCATGAGTAAAGAACGCCGTGAGTTGATTAAAGCCTATGGGGCGCAATTGATTTTAACGCCAAAAGAATTAGGAATGAAAGGTGCTCTTGACAAAGCGCAAGAAATCCTTGATAACTATGAGAATGCGGTCACCTTGGGACAATTTGTCAATCCAGCAAATCCTACGGCACATTATGAAACCACGGCGAAAGAAATTTTGCGCGATGTACCGAATGTAGGCATTTTTGTAGCTGGTATTGGTACAGGTGGTACTTTTACAGGTGTTACAAAAGCGTTGAAAGAGCAACATCCATACATTAAAGCGGTTGCCGTTGAGCCAGAAGGGTCACCTGTTATTTCTCGTGGTACTGGTGGGGTTCATAAAATTCAAGGAATCGGGGCTGGTTTCATTCCGGAAAACTTTGATTCTTCCTTGATGGATGAAGTGCAAACGGTGACAGATGAAGATGCCATTGAAGAAGTGGGTAATTTTATGCGTGAAACTGGCATAGGTATCGGAATTTCTTCGGCTGCTGCTATTGTAGTTGCTTGTCAATATGGACGTAAATTTCCAGATGTAGATGTGGTGGTGATTGCGCCAGATGGAATTGAAAAATATCTGTCTATGATTCAATTTGAAAGTGTGGATTGGATTCATTCCTAATCGATGGTAATAGAAAGGGTAGCATGGTCTAGGCCATGCTATCTTTGTATGGGAGGTCATTATGAAAGAACTCTGGAAGGCGATTCAATATAACATAGAGAGGGTATTGCAATCTGATCCAGCAGCCACATCTTGGTTTATGGTCGTATGGACATATCCGCATATAACGGCGTTGTTTTGGCATTTTTTTGCCCATCGATTATATCGAAGAGGTTGGTTTACCCTAGCTCGGCGTGTGGCATTGCATGCACGACGTGTCACGGGTATAGAAATCCATCCGGGGGCGCAGATTGGGAAAGGGCTATTCATTGATCACGGTATGGGTGTCGTGATTGGTGAAACAGCTATTGTAGGAGATAATGTGACTCTATTTCACGGTGTTACCTTAGGTGGCATGGATTCTCGTAAGGTGAAGCGGCACCCTACGGTGGAGGATCATGTATTAATTGGTGCAGGGACGAAAGTGCTAGGAGATATTACAGTAGGAGAAGGTTCCAAGATAGGGTGTAATTTAGTCATTAAACGAGATGTGCCTAAGAATGTCATCATCTTTGAAACCGAGCCAGATCATATTGTGTATCGTCGCCCTAAGGTGGATCGATTTGCGAAAGATAGTTATATACCACGGCGACATGCCTTGCCATTGGAACCAAATGAGTTTACCGATGATATGGCGTGGCATATTTAGGAGGAACTATGAAAGAATTACGAGTGGGTATTGTGCAGTTAGGTACAGAAATTGGACAGGTAGAACGTAATTTTGAAATGGTAGAAACTCATGTGCGCTCTGTGGCGAAGCAAGGTGTTGATATCATTGTGTTACCAGAAACTTGGAATACTGGGTTCATGACGGGAGCCGAGTTGCATACATTAGCCGATGAGGAGGGACGTAACGCACAATCTTTGTTGCGTACATTAGCGCAAGCGGAGAAGGTAAATATCTTTGGGGGCTCAGTAGCTGTCAAAGAAGGAGATTCTATTTATAATAGAACTTATGTGTACAACCGTAACGGGGAATTGCTATCCACCTATCATAAGATGCATGGGTTTAGCCCTGCTAAAGAAGACCAATACTTTACGGGAGGGACTGCCATTCATCAATTTGAACTAGACGGCGTGCTTTGCTCCAGTGCGACTTGCTATGATATTCGTTTTCCAGAGTTGATTCGGAAATCTGCATTGCAAGGGGTGGAAGTGTTTTTTTTGCCTGCTCAATGGCCTATGTTACGTCTACATCATTGGCGCATATTAAATCAGGCGAGAGCTATTGAAAATCAAATGTATTTTTGTAGTGCTAATGGGTGTGGATACATTGGGAAATTGCCGATGGCAGGACACTCCATGGTGGTAGATCCTTGGGGAGAAGTAGTGTTAGAGTGTGATGAAGCACCACAGACTCAAGTTGTGACCATCGATGTAGATATTGTGAAGGATATTCGCTCCAAGATTAATGTGTTTCGTGATCGAAAACCTGATTGCTATTAATGAGATATCTATGCGTTTTAGGAATATATAAAATTGTCCATAGGTATTGCCAAGATGTAATACCTATGGTATAGTATATGAGTACTTAGTACACGGCCCCGTGGTGTAGCGGTTAACATGTCGCCCTGTCACGGCGAAGATCGTCGGTTCAAATCCGATCGGGGTCGCCATTTTTTTTACCTATTTTTAGATAATTCATATATAGTTTGCCTCGGTAGCTCAGTCGGTAGAGCAACGGACTGAAAATCCGTGTGTCGGCAGTTCGATTCTGCCCTGAGGCACCATAAATATATCCTCATGCGGATGTGGTGGAATGGCAGACACGCCATCTTGAGGGGGTGGTGAGCGTACGCTCGTATGGGTTCAAGTCCCATCATCCGCACCAATATGAGGGCCTATAGCTCAGGGGTAGAGCAACCGGCTCATAACCGGTCGGTCCCTGGTTCAAATCCAGGTGGGCCCACCATAAGAGACCATCTCACATTGTGAGATGGTTTTTTGTTATCTATAAGGGTTCTATTGTATAATAATAGAAAAAGCTTTCTGAATGGTAAACTGTGATGAGGAAGCGATAATAGAATGGTATCTTTCATGTATATAGGCTGTGGATATGGCCTATGTAGGGAAATATAGGTCCATGAAGATAGATTAGAAATGTGAGAATAAATATGGCACTTTCAAAACGATTAGAGCAAGTAGCAAGGATGATTCCACCGTGCAATACTGTGGCTGATGTGGGGACGGATCACGGATTTTTAGCTGTGGCATTAATTGAAAAAGAAATAGCACAACAGGTGATTGCTATCGATGTGAACCGAGGTCCTTTGGAATCGGCAATAGGGTTCGTGCAAGAACAAGGGTTAGACCATAAAATTACTTGCCGATTAGGGGATGGGCTAGCCATTACCAGTGTAGGAGAAGTGGATTGTGCTGTCATTTGTGGCATGGGTGGAGAGTTGATGCAACATATTATTGCTATCGGGCCTGAATTATTACCTACCTATGTGTTACAACCACAAAGTCACCGGGAAGAATTAAAGAAATTTCTAGTGCAACAAGGATATGGTATTACAGAGGAACAGTGTTTGGTAGAAGGTAAGCAATATTATGATATATGGGTAGTGCAACGGGGGGTAACCTCAGTGTACAATACATTATCAGCAGACTCTATCCTCTGGGAATACGGGGCTTTGTTACAAGAAAAACGTTCAGAGGTTTGGATAGCTCATATACAGCGCAGAATAGACACATTGCAGTCTATTGTAGGGCATATGCGTGAGGCCTCTAAAGATAGTCGAGATATACGTAGAATAGAGAAAGAAATAGAAGCGCTCCATACACTTGTATCAGAAGCATAGATTGTAACTTAGATACAAGTTAGATACAATTTAGGGATACATTAGAGATGAATTGAAATGTATCAGTATACATCTAATTATGTTGCAAGACATGTGGTAGGTGTATACGAGACAGGAGGTACATATGGTTACGATGAAAGACATAGCAGCAGCGATTGAACGTAAGGCGCCACTACAATTGCAAGAAGCTTGGGATAATTGTGGTTTGCAACTAGGGCATATGGCAAGCGAGGTGCGCCGTGTGTTGACGACGTTAGATGTGACACCAGACGTAGTAGCAGAGGCGATCGAACAAGAGGTGGATTGTATTCTTTCACATCATCCTATGATTTTTAAAGGATTGAAGTCCATTAATATGGGAACGATGCAAGGAAAGATGATTGGGGATCTAGTATGCCATAGGATTAATGTGTATAGTGCGCATACAAATTTAGATGTCACCGGTGGTGGTCTTAATGACGAAGTGGCCACACGATTAGGGTTACAAGATATACAAGGGTTAGAAGAAACGGGACGTGACGTAGCCTACAAAGTGGCTGTGTATGTGCCAGTCACTCATAGTGACCAAGTTCGTAAAGCAATGGGGGACGCTGGTTCAGGTCATATTGGCAACTATAGCCATTGCAGTTTTTCTGTTACTGGAGAAGGGTGTTTCTTGCCATTAGAAGGGACGAATCCTTTCCTTGGTCATGTGGGCTCTATCGAAACGGTGCAAGAAGAACGGATTGAGACGGTAGTCCCTAAGAAATTGCTAGGTGCAGTATTAGGTGCTATGGAACAAGCCCATCCTTATGAAGAAATTGCCTACGATGTAGTAGCCTTAGAGAATGCCTATGATGCACACTATATTGGTCGTATTGGAAATTTACCGTACCCCCTATCGATAGATGCATTCAAAGAAGTATTACAATCTGTATTCCCTCATAGCCAATTGCGATGGGGAGGCGCTAAGGTAGAGCAAGTACAACGCATTGCCTTATGCACGGGTAGTGGAGCAGAGTTTATCAAAGTGGCAGCTAAGCAAAACGCAGATGTGTATATCACTGGGGATGTCAAATACCATGATATGCAATTAGCCAAGGAACCAGGCATCCTAGTAGTGGATGCGGGTCATTATGGTACAGAATACATGAGTCAAACCATTTTGAAAGGATGGATAGAAGATGCGTTTCCACATGGAGAAGTAGAAGTCATTGAGAGTGAATCACAGAGAGATTTTTTCTTTGAAGTCTAAGCACTTTCGGTTATAATAAAAGGAGAGCTATTGACCACATGAGTGGTCTATGCTAGACTTAAACAGTAAGTATGAAAGGCGATTGCAAGTCTACTAGACTTGAGGAAAGTCCGAGCTCCATAGGGCAGGATGCCGGCTAACGGCCGGCGTGGGTGACCATAGGGAATAGTGCCACAGAAAAGTAAACCGCCACCTTCGGGTGGTAAGGGTGGAACGGTCGCGGTAAGAGCGCACCAGGTACATGGTAACATGTATGCTCGGTAAACCCCATCCGGAGCAAGGCCGAATAGGAAAGGGTTAAGGGTTGCCCGCCTACCTTTCGGGTTGTGCCGCTTGAGCGTATAGGCAACTATGCGCCTAGAAAGATAATCGCCACTGCGAAAGCAGGACAGAACTCGGCTTATTGATTGCTTGCTCAAAACCGCTCTTCGTAGCGGTTTTGTTATTGTAGGAGGTATTATTATGAAATTAGAATCCATTAAAACCTATGAAGATTTTAAAGCCATTGTTAAAGGAAATGATGAAATCGTACTAGCTTGCTTTACAGCAGAATGGTGTGAGCCATGCAAGGCTATGAAAGAAGAACTAGATGTGTTACATGATGAATTGCAAGGGGTAGCCCGCATGATTGCTATCGATAGTGACGAAGCAAAAGAGATTGCTTTAAAAGAAGACGTGCAAGGTGTACCAACAATTATCTGCTATAAAAAAGGAAAAGAGAAAGATCGTGTAGGAGGCTATAAAAAAGCAGCTTCTGTACGTAAATTATTAAAATTATAAATTGAGGATATAAAAATATTTTTGCCAATTAGTGATTTATTTTCTATAGAAAGACTCAGCTACATGGTATACTATGGATATTACACTAATTTGTATAGACGCTATAAAGTTATTGCAAGAAAGGGGCTTTTTTGTGAAAGA
>CAUQUX010000015.1:0-13615 GCA_963521235.1 uncultured Veillonella sp.
TGTCACATAGTCTTTCGATTGTAAGGGACTTGTGCAATTCACGGTGGTGTGTCCTAACTGTGGTGCCGCTAAAAGAAGACCGGAAAAGAATTGAGAACTTACGGTCCCTGTCATGGAGAAGGTACCACCTTGTAAATGTCCTGACATCGTAAAAGGCGGTGCGTCTTGTGAAAAGGATACACCATGGTCTTTCATTTCGCTCAGCAATGGTTCTAGTGGTCGTTCTGGTAGACGCCCTTTGGCATCTACTTTCACAGTGTCACAAATAGAGGCGGACACAGGTAGGAGTAAGCGTAAGGTTGTGCCCGATTCGTGTGGTAATACTTGCCCCATAGTAGGAGCAGGACCTGGAATGATATGAGCAACACCCTGTTCGTAGGTTATGCTGGCACCTAGGGCTCGCAAGGAATCCATGGTAGCATCAATGTCTTTTGAAGACTGAGGAATTAAAATTAAGCTAGGACTCGTGGCAAGGGCAGCTGCAATTAAAGCACGATGAGCGTGCGCTTTCGCAGGAATTGATGGGATTGTGCCGGACAACGGCACATTAGAAACATGTTGCATAGGAATCCCTTCTGTTATTGTTGTCATATCACGATAAGTGATAATTACAAGTATAACTATAAAAGGTAAAACGTAAAATGTAATTTGTTTAGTATATCAAACATAGTAACTCTAGAATGAGTGTATATCATAATTAGTTTAGTTATGTATAGAACTATAAAACATTGAGTACTATGCTTATATATGGCAGTAGGTAGCAAGTTCTTGGAAGGTAACTTTTTTTAGTACCGACGTGCCATACCCTGTAGGTACAACGATGGTAATGGAAGAGCCAGAGGCTTTTTTGTCATGACTAGCTTCTTCTAAGATTATATCTTTTGAAATCGTCGTTGCAGTGGGTAGTTGATGAGACTGTAGCAAGTTTTCCAGGATGGGAAGTACAGATGCATCTAGCTCTCCATGTGCGACAGCCCCTCTAGCCATGATGAGTAGTCCCAATGCAACGGCATTGCCGTGAGGAATGGTGAAAGCACTACCATGTTCGATGCCATGTCCAAAGGTATGACCTAAGTTCAAGGTGGCACGGAGGCCGCTTTCCTTTTCATCTACTTCTACCACATAGGCTTTGATACGCACACATTGAGCGATGATATTATCTACATCTTCTGGATATTGTAAAAGTGGTCGATCCCGAAGTTGATCTAACAATTCGGGATGGTCTAAGAAACCATATTTGATGATTTCTCCACATCCATTAATCCATTCCTCTTTAGGTAAGGTAGAAAGTGTTTCTGGATCACAGAGAACGAGGATGGGTTGTTTAAAAGCACCCCATAAATTCTTACCACACTTTAGGTTAACAGCTGTTTTACCACCTACGGAGGAATCGACAGCAGCCAACAGTGATGTAGGTACTTGTACATAATCGATACCCCGTAAGTAGGTGGCAGCAGCGAATCCAGCTAAGTCGCCCACAACGCCACCACCTAAGGCGATGATTAAGTCTTTACGAGTTAACTTTGCATGGCCTAATGTTTCTACTAACTCCATGAGACGATGGCCGTTCTTTTCACTTTCACCATGGGGGAAAGTGTAGGTATGAACGGTGTATCCTGCCTGCTCTAGGGAATCTGATACGGTGGATGCATAGAGGGGACCTACATTGTCGTCGGTGACAATCATGACGGAACAAGTAGGTTTTATCCCTTGCAAGTGCTCGCCGATGTGAGGCAAGCTATGTCGTTCGATGATCACATCGTAGGCAGTGGAGGCTTGAATATGAATCGTATTCATAGGAGTGACCTAGTTTTGACCTAATGCATCACGAAGTGTGAACACTTGGTTAGCCAATATTTCGAATTGATCGGGACGTAAGGATTGAGGGCCGTCACAAAGTGCTTTTTCAGGATTGTTGTGCACTTCGATCATCAATCCATCAGCGCCACCACCAACAGAGGCTAAGGATAAAGATGGAACCACACGGCTCATGCCCGCTGCATGGCTTGGGTCCATGATGATTGGTAAGTGGGATAACTCGTGCATCATGGGAATTGCTGTCACGTCCAATGTGTTGCGAGTGCGTGTTTCGAATGTGCGGATACCGCGTTCGCAAAGGACGATTTGCTCATTCCCTTCGCTCATGATGTATTCCGCAGCCATTAACCATTCTTCGTAGGTTGCACATAGACCACGTTTTAATAAGATTGGTTTGCGCAATTTGCCGACTTCTTTTAAAAGTGTGAAGTTTTGCATATTGCGAGCACCGATTTGCAACATATCTACATTGTCGAAGTATTCCAATTGAGATGGATCCATGACTTCGGACACGATGGGTAGACCAGTTTCTTTCTTAGCCACTTCTAAAAGAGCTAAACCGCTTGGGCCCATACCTTGGAAAGAGTATGGGGAAGTACGAGGTTTGAAAGCACCACCACGTAGAATCGTAGCACCCGCAGCTTTGACAGCTTTAGCCACCTCGATGACTTGTTCTGGTGTTTCTACAGAACAAGGACCAGCGATGATAGCGAAGTGACCGCCACCGATTTTAGCATCCCCTACAGTGACCACCGTATCTTGTGGATGGAATTTGCGATTTGCTTTTTTGAAAGGCTCCTGAATGCGCATTACTTTTTCTACGTATGGAAGGGATTCAATGGTACGTAAGTCCACACGAGACGTATCGCCGATTAAACCGATGATATCTTGTTGTTCTCCATGTACAGGATGTAAGATCACGCCAGTGGCTTCTAGTAGTTGACGTAGTTCTGCAATTTGTTCTTCTGTTGCTGTAGTGTGTAATCGAATAATCATAATGTCCTCCTAAATAATTCTTGCATGATAGGTATTCGTGAGTGGTGGTATAGGAAGATATACAAAAAGGGCTACCCGCCTATACCTAGTACGGGTAGCCCTTACCACTATTTAAAGCCACTCAGTGATGATACCTAAATTAGCGTAGCTCAAATAGTTCTTTACCCGCAGTTTGGATAAAGAACCAATAAAATGTATTTGCATTTGTAGTAGCTAAGTTGGCTTGGTTCATCATTGTAGTGACTCCTTTCTTTCAACAATTGGGTTTAGTATACTCCTTTTGTATGAGTTTGGCAAGAGAAAAATTTTTTTTCATATCAATGGTGCGCCTAGCAGGAATCGAACCTGCGCACCCGGTTCCGGAGTTTTAGAAACGTTTTTTATTGTCTTAATAGAGTTAATTAAGATATAAAAATCGCATAATTACTAGGCGTGCACCATTGAATGGAGTGAATCTACAGTAGGTTCTTATCCTTCGATATATAATTTTTGATGTAGTTTTGAATTAAAATTGGGCTCATTTTACAAGAAAAAATATTAATTCTTAAACGATCTATAAGGATGAACTATTAAATCCACTGAATAGTAGTTGACTTTATGATTGTAATGAAAAACGGTACCTAAACTTAAATAGTATTCATGATTTCCATATACCCATGAGGCAGATTTTGTGTTTGCAGCTTGATAGAGGGAACTTTCTGGCATTCCATATTTAGTTTCTAATGTTTTATACATGGTATCGTAGATTTCCGTTGCGTAGCGGAGACTATCTACATTAAATCTACTAGTTACTTCATTAACATGATGAGTTTTATCATATGTAACAAATGCCATTTGAGTCAAAGTTGAACCGGCCTTTATAGTATCCCAGCCTGAATATTCTCTTTGAATATTAAAAATTTCAGGTTCATTCATAATTTCCCAACCTTTAATATTGGAAAAGTTTTGTTCTAATTCGCTTTTTGGCATACCAACATACATGGTATAGATATTTTCAGGATTAGAGCTAATAGCTTTTGCCTCTTTAACTGCATCAAAGGCATCAATTTGCGCATAAGAGAGTAGTGTGATACATAATGCCATACAGGCTACTGAAAAACGTTTTACAGGGGATTTTAGAGTGTTCATGATACATACCTCATTTCAGGATATTAAAAACAATGTTGAGTAAAAAATTAATCCTCATCCATTTCAATGCCGCGATTTTTTAGGAAGCGTTTTAGATTATACTTAGAATCGTACTCATCAGTGTTTGTACAATTATCGTCAATCATATCCTCAAACGCAGTTTCTTCATCGTTAGTACTTAAACAATAACTACAACCTATTTTTTTTCGCTCCTTGGGATCTTTTTGAAGCCATTCTTCGATTTCTTTTTGTAAATCTGGATTACGAACTGCATGCAGCTTACAGCCTTTTTTTTCAGGCAAGATATATAAACGAATGATTTCATCACACTCTGGTAGTACCAAAGCTAGAATATTATGATCAGTAGCTGGTTTAGCGATAGGGGCGTTAAGCCATGCGCCTTTATGGCTAGATTTCAATAATTGATATAACAAAGGATAACCATCGTAATATTGGTCAGTATTTTTAGGAAAACACCAAGTGTTATAGTTATATATATCTTCTAAAGATTGAATGGGCAAATCATTTAAATGTTTGTAAAAGAATGTTGTTAATTCGCTATTTTTTTCAGGAATAAGTAACATAAAGTTGGAATACTCACGATGTTCATTACTATTTACTGCTATTTTCTTATTTTTTAGAAAAATAGGGTTTTTAATAAGTCCAGCAATACCTAAAAAGTTTTCTGTACCACTAGTAGTTGGAATGTTTTCTATATGTACTTCTTCACCAGTGACAACCTCTCTAAAATAAAAGTAATCACGAACTGAAGATTCGATTAACTGTGTTAATGGAACATTAAAATATTGGGCAAGTCTCGTCACTAAATCAATTCTAGGATAGGAGGCACCTTTTTCATAGAATGAGATTTGTGATTTTGTTAAGTTAAGTATTTTACCTAACTCTACTTGAGTTAGATTGTAGTCTTTCCGTAATTTTTTCAGGTTTATAGAAAATTTTGTATCTCTCATTGTATTCCTCTTGAAATAATTTTTAATATCGTATATAATTGTCTTAGACAATTTAATTTAACTTTCCTACTATAAAGGAATAATATCGACATATTGATGATCAATGTCTTTGTTAGATATATTGTCTTAATAATAAAATATTCTATTATATTATATCACTTAAATGTATTTTACAGAAAGGATGGTTTTATGAAGAAAACAGATTATTCTACGGAAAACTTGTATATCACAGTAGCTGAAGCTGCTGAAAAGTTTTTCTGTGGACGTATTACAGAAGCTGCCTTATATCGGTTAGCACGTGAGGGACAATTACCAACGATTAAAGTAGGTCGTAGGATCTTAATTGATGCTCATAAAATGGAGGCCATGTATGCCTTATAATAAAAAAAGAGCCCATTTCAGTTGGCGCTGAAATAGGCTTAACAAGAAATAATTGTCTGCCCGACAATAATAACTCCTTGCATAATTCATTATATATGCTAGCTATGTAGGTATGCAAGGAGAAATTTCTTGCATACCTTTTTTAGGGTATGCCAAAGTCCATGGGATAGGTGTACCCTTTTTTAATTACTTTCTTAGTTTGACCCACCGGTATAGGTACCGGTTTATATGACCGGTAGAGGAAAGGGTATAGGTAGGAGTACAGGTACAAGTACAAGGTATTAGGTAAGGAGCTATAGAATGAAAAATAATAATGGAACAGTGCATCCAAGCAAAATTAAAGAAATGAAAAAATATCTTGATGATTATATGAGAATTAAAGGTAGAGCATTACGTGAAAAGAATACATATTTTTGTGTACTACATGATGAAAAACGCCCATCATTGAAATCGTATTGGCTTAACAATGATCCAAATACTGGAGTTAGAAAAGCTAAATGTTTTTCTTGTGGAGCTTCATTTGATGTTTATGATTTAGTAGCTGCATTAGAAGGTGTGAAGGGATTAAAAGAACAATACTATCGACTATGTGAAGTATTGGGTGAAAATATTACTACTGAAGAGGAGAGAGAAAAGGAAGCAAATAAAAGTAAACAAAAATTAACTGTAGACGAAGTGGAAGAATATCTTTCAAAGTGCAATCAGATGACTGGGATTCCGTTTTGGAAGGAACGAGGTATAACAGAAAAAACTATTTTAGAGTATAGATTAACATATGATGAGAATAAGAGGGCCCTTGTGATTCCATTTGGAAAAGAAGGATATGTTCAAAGATATTTACAGCATAGTTCATACCGCTATATGAAATCTTCAGGATTACGAGATTATTTTAGATCACAAAACATGAATAGAAAGCTTCCTATTATTCTTACAGAAGGTGAAATAGATGCCTTATCTATCATAGAAGCTGGATATCCTAATGTGATTTCATTGGGCTCAATTGTGAACTTAATAAATGTTTATGAAGGAATCGTAGCAACTACAGATTTAGATGTTATCATAGCGGTTGATCTGGATACTGCTGGTAGAAAATGGATGCAGGATTTAATTAATACATGTGTAACAATTGGGTGGAGAAAGCCTATTAACTTATGGGACTGTATAAGACAACCTATTGATACATCATGTAAAGATATCAATGATTATTTAATAAAACATCGCTCTATTTTAGAGGAATGTTTGGATGGATTAAAAGAGTTATATGGAGGCAGTCATGAAGAGATTGACGGATGAAGAGTTACAGAAAAAGATACAGAAGCGGAAAGAAGAATTGGATTCCCTCCTCTCTATGGAGAAGGAGCGAATCCAAGCCCGTAGAAGCAAGCTCGGTGCGTATCTTGAGGAACGTTATCGTATAACAACGATTCAAGAATTGGAATCGTTGTTATACGAAACTATGAAACGATGGGAGGAGTAGCTTCTACGGTACGAACCATACTACTTGTACGTACAAAGCTGTCGCATTGTAAGTAAAGTAGGATGGTTCGTCTCCGACGGGCGGGAGAACCCTGCACCCCTTGAAGCAAACTAACTATGGGTAAACAAAGAAAAAATTACCGACTAAATATTAGGCTGACAGAAGATGAATGGTACATCATCAATGAACTAGCCTATAGAGCAGGAATGACAATATCAGCCTATGTAATTAAGTCGGTATTAGAGAGTAAAATTACAATCAATGAAATGGATACGCAAGCACTTTTGAAACCTTTGTTAGGTTTACAAAGGCATTATAATACGATCCGTCATTGGATGATTGAACATAATTATTCTAATCCTATATTGAGTGATTCCTACAAACAGGAGTTAGAAACCTTATGGCAGTTATTAGCGCAGGCAAAGGTTCCCATAGCGCAGCGGGATCTATAAAATATGTACAATTTGAAAAGAAAAGCACTAAGCCAAGAATTGTTTTTTCAGAGGGCATTGAATGTAGTCCATATTATAAAGATGCCATACAAGATTTTAAATGTGTAAGAGAGACATTTCAGAAACATAATGGACGTGAAGCACATCATATGGTGCTATCTTTTTCAGAGAATGAGGAGCAAAGGTATACGGAAGAAGAGCTATTTTTAAAAGCAGTTGATATTGCTAAAAATACATTTCCTAATTATCAGGTGTGGTTAGGTATGCATGATGATACTGACCATTTGCATGTGCACATGGTAATCAATTCAGTAAATCTGGAAGATGGAAAGAAAATGCAGATTGCTGGTCGGAAAGGAATGCATGAAATTATGGAAAAAGTACAAAACAGATGCAAAGAATTAGGCCTTGATCAGGTGTTACCAGTTGGAGAGCATATTCAAGAAGAAGGACGTGTAGTTACACATAATATTGCAGAGTATAAACTGATAGAGCGAGGAGAATCGTGGAAGTTAGAAATAGCAAAAGATATTCTTGAGACGTTACATGAATCTACAGGGAGGGACGATTTTATCACGGGATGTAATGAGAGGGGGATTCAATGTAGTTGGGAAGATACTAGAAAACATGTGACATTTTCATATATAAATGATTCTAAAAAGAAAGCTCGTGGTAGTAATTTAGCAAAAACTTTCACGCTATCGGATTTAGAATCGAAAGAAAGTATGGAAAAGATTTTTTTTAAAAATAGAGATCGTAACAATGCACTACTAGATGAATATAGAGGAATGCCAAGAGAAGATAAGCAAATAAATGTTGATAGGGAGGTTCCTCATAGTAGATTTAAACGCAATAAAACAAAAGGAATGATGAGGTAAATTATGAATATAAATAATATCGACCAAAAACCTAGCAATGAAAGAAAATATACTAGGAAGTATCAAATGGAAGAAAAACGTGAAGAGAATAAACCAGTTGAAACTCCTGCGCCTATGGCACAGAATGTAGATGAAGTGAAAATGCCTAAAAGTATCAACAATAACATGGATGATGCTTTCA
Source organism: uncultured Veillonella sp. (assembly GCA_963521235.1). Taxonomy (GTDB): domain Bacteria; phylum Bacillota; class Negativicutes; order Veillonellales; family Veillonellaceae; genus F0422. The sequence goes on from CAUQUX010000015.1 coordinate 8,283, forward strand.
ATTTATATAAAGTATTATGGGATATTGACGGTAGAATAAAAAATGCTGCTAGTCATATTCATGAAGTTGATACTGACGTTAATAAAATTAATAAAAGGCTAGAGGCAGACGCTAGTGCTGAACAGAAGTGGAGACAAAGCGTAGATAAAAATATTAGTACATTAGGAGAATCGGTATCTGACATACCTGATAAAGTTGAAGGACAAATAATGTATGAGGTTAAACGCCTTTTTAATAATGCTGAGGAACTTGGTAGGAGATATGGACAAGGGCTGTGTGAACGACTAGATAAAAGTATTAAAGAGGTTCAAGCTACGATTTATAAAGGTGAAGAGGCGCTTGAGTTTTGGTCATTAGGGAAGAAAATTATTTTATGTATCCTTTTGGGAATGCTTTCATTTCAGATTTATTACAATTATAAAATGACAGCAAAATTAGAAAATCTTAATGAGCAAGTGGGCTTAATTCATAGTGTTTACAAAGGTGAAAGCAAATATTGGTTTGATGCCAATGATCAGATTACTTATGTTGAATCTGTTAAGTCTCATCAGGAAAGAAATAAAAAATAACTATTTTTGTAAATAATAGGAATGATAATATGGCAAAAGGAAATGGCGAAGGATCACTTCGGTATTTAGAAGATAGTGATCGGTATCAATATAGAGTTTCCTACAAAAATAAAGATGGTAAGACATGTAGGAAATCATTTTATGCACCGAAAGCATCTCAGGCAAAGAAAAAAGCACGTGAATGGTTGGACTTTTATGAAGATACTAATAAAGGTGAGGATATAAATCCACCTCTTGATGAATGGATTTATACATGGTTAAACTTGTATATGAGAAACACTGTAAGACCATCAACACTAGAAAAGTATACGAGCTGTCTAACGCCTGTCTGTAATGCTTTTTCAGGGATTAGGCTTAGCAAAATAGAACCAATTGCACTACAGCAGTTTTTTCAACAACAGTTGTTTAATGGTGGACAACAGGGACAAGGATTATCGACACTCACTGTGAGGAATCAACGTAGATATTTATCTTCATGCTTTGATATGGCTATACGTTTAGGGCTAACCAATAAAAATCCAGTCAAACTAACTCTACCACCCAAAGTTGAAAAAAAGGAAATTTATCCTTTATCTGAGACAGAGGTAAAGGCAGTATTAGAGCTTGCATTGAACGATGTAGAAGTGGCGAAAGAAAAAGGGAATATCGGAGAAACCATGTCTGCACAGGATCTTTACATAGGTGTTATGATTGCTGTATTTACAGGAATGCGATTGGGTGAGATTATGGCTTTGAAGTGGAGTGATTTAAGTGTTTCTACATCATTTTTATCGGTTCAACGTTCTAAATCTGATGTGAAAGGGCAAGCGGTTACAAGCCCTAAAACAGGAAAAGGCAGAAAAGTACAAATCGGAAGTGCATTACTAGAAGCATTATTGGAACATAAAAGATTACAGCAAGAATATAAAAAGATACTAGGTAATCTTTACCAAGATTATGGATGGATTATAGGTGGTTTGTTTGGTGATGGTTATAACAAACGACATTATAGCTCTAGAAAATTCCAACGACTAATAAAAAAGGCACAGATTGTAAGACATATTCGTTTTCATGACTTGAGGCATACACATGCCACATTGTTACTTTTATCTGGCATTAATCCAAAAGTAGTCCAAGAACGATTAGGACACGCAAGTATAGATATGACACTAGATACGTATTCACATTTGACATTAGCTAACCAAGGAAGTGCAGTTCAGGCGCTTGATACTATGATGGATAACTCTAAAGACATCTAACAGTCTATGAACGTAGATCAGAAATATGTACTCTTTAAGAAATTTACATAAAGAAGAACGAATTTAAAAACACCCTAGATAAGCTCTCTAACGTATTAGAAACCTTGATTTTATCTAGGGTGTTTAATATAATGAGATTATGAGTTATCTATTAAAAAGGAGAGAGGATATGAAAAAGTTATCTATTTTACTAGCAGCTGTTATTTTAGTTGTGGCAGCAATTATTTCTGGATGTGGATCAAGTGTTGCTGATGAATTTGTGGGAACATGGGCTTCCGAAAAAGATAGCAATGGATTTTTTATTACCATAGAAAAGACAGGTGATAAAACATTTACAATGAATCATTATTTCTTTTTTGATAACAATGTAAATTCAAATAAAAAATATTTTGGAGAGCTAAAGGATAATACATTAACCATTAATAATGGATTTTATAACTTAAAAGATAGTAAACTGATAGATGAACATAATTCCTATTTTAAAAAAATAGACAAAAAAGTATTTTCTAAGGAAGAGATATTTCAACTGCATGAAAAGAATAAATAAAAAGGCCTACTAATACAATCAATCCAATATCATTTTAAAAAGGAGAAAGGATATGAAAAAATTATCTATTTTACTAGCAGCTGTCATTTTAGCAGTTACCGCACTTATTACTGGCTGTGGTTCATCTAGTGTAGCTGATGAATTTGTTGGAACGTGGGCTAGTGATAATGGTTATACATATATTTCTGTAGAAAGAAAAGGAAATAAAACGTTTATTGTTAATAGATATTTTTATGATAAAAAAAATAAAACAGATTTATTTAAAAGTAATACAGGCGAATTAAAAGAAGAAGTTTTAGAAGTTGACTATGGATTTTACAAAATTAAAGAAAGTAAAATTGTAGAATCTGATGGTAATATTTACAATAAAGTCAAAGATAAAGCACTTTCTAAAGAAGAGTTACAAGAATTAGCAAAAAGCAAATAAGATACATAAAAAGGCTTCTAATCAGAAGCCTTTTTATTATATGTAAATTTCAGATGAGTTATATTTCGACTTGTTCTTATTTTTTCTACTTTTAATTCTGGAAAATTATGCATCCAAAGAAATGAAGCTGGAAATCAAAATTGGGCTCAAAACTCAATTCAAATTGGGCTCAAATTGGGCTCAAAATTGGGCTCAAATGCAAAAAAAGGATTCTCAACAACGGTGAGAATCCTTTAATATCAATGGTGCGCCTAGCAGGAATCGAACCTGCGCACCCGGTTCCGGAGACCGGCGCTCTATCCCCTGAGCTATAGGCGCTTGCATACCGTTAAAGTATACCATGAAATAATGGGTAGGACAATAGGGGAAAGCGTAACTCAAATAAGTGTATCTCGAACTTTCATGAGAAGTAAACCTAAATGGTTCTCTCCGACCCCATTGTAGACACCCCAGAAGGTGTCTCCCCAGGTATTACATTCTACGATGTTGCTTTGTCCTGTACATTGTAGCCATTCTTTTAATTGTGGCTGAGAAAATTTAATGTACAGTAATTCCTCCATGATATCTATTCGTATATCAAACCAATCAGGACGAATCGTTTTGATACGCTGCCCCATACCGCGAGCTTTGTAAGGGAGTCGTATGTTAGCAAATCTTTCGTGTATAGCCGGATCCAAAGATTTTTGCGCTTGGTAGGCAGCCTCTAAACAACAATAGGTGTGTCCCTTATAAGTGATGGGTGTAGGGTAAAGGTTTGATAAGAATTTAAAGGGACCTCTAAAGCGTGTTATGATATCAGGCATATGATCCATTTCTTGGATCGGGCGATATTCGAATCGCTTAGGCGGTTTCGGTAGTCGACTTTTAGTAGCATCTATAGGGTATAATAAAGAGCATATGGTAGAAACCAACATAGAGATATAAGTGGTGTCTCTAGACACATATATAGCAAGTCTTAAGGCATCTCCATAATTATCACTTTCCAATAATGTAGCAAAAGAACGAATGAGTATATCTTGTAATGAGGTGGTGGGATTTCCAGAATCGAGCAAGACCAATTCTTGTATAGAAGGAATGGAAATAGAGTGGGTTTCCAACAATATTCTTAAGTTTTCTATGGATGAATGACTTTGTAATTGTTCAAGGTAATTTAATAAAATACTCAACAAGATATTACAATCTGGTGTTGCAATATTTGTTATCTCGCAGTAGTTCAGTACTGTATCTTTTAATTCGTTTGTAATAGATATATCAGACGAACTCGCTAGTGAAAGACTGAGCACCATGATGTAAGAAAGGAGTAGCTCCTGTGGAGGGATGCCTGTATGGATGAGTTGTTTTAAAACATGCAAATGACTTTTTTGTGTCATAGGGGAGGATGAAAATAAAGCTTTCTCTATATCAAGGGTTGGAAGTATTTCCTCGGTTAAAAAACATTGGTCTGTGAACCAAGCTATATTAGTAGATCTTGGAGGACGTTTAAGAAAGCGAGAACTGATTACATTTCCAAGAATAATAGGGGCAATACGCATGGGAATCTCCTTTTAAGTTACGTCTGTAGTATGTTGATAACATTGTAACGTGAATTTAGTCATTTAATCAAATGTATATTTGTAATAATGCGTTGAAACAAATAGTGCCCTATCATACTCTGATATACAAACCGATACGCTTTATGATATAATGAAATAATTCGCATGATACATAAAAAGATTTTAAAGGAGGACCCTTTCATATATGCAAATTACATTTGAAGATTTACAAATTAGCGAACCCATTTTACGAGCTTTAAACGACATGGGATTTGAAGAACCAACACCGATTCAACGTGAAGCCATTCCAGCGGCGAAGTCCGGTCAAGATATGATTGGTCAAGCACAAACTGGTACTGGTAAAACAGCTGCTTTCGGTATCCCAGCGTTAGAGCAAGTGGATCCAACAATCCAAGATCCACAAGTATTGATTCTTTCACCCACACGCGAATTAGCAATCCAGGTGGCGGAAGAGTTGAATAAAATGGCGCAACATACAAATATTCAAGCCTTGCCAATCTACGGTGGACAAGATATTGGACGTCAATTCCGTATGTTGAAAAAACATCCACAAGTGATTGTAGCGACACCTGGTCGTTTAATGGACCACATGGAGCGAAAATCTATTTCTTTCGACCATGTAAAAGTTGTCATTTTGGATGAAGCGGATGAAATGTTAAACATGGGCTTCGTAGATGATATCAATAAAATTTTGACAGCTGTTCCAGAAGAACGTCAAACATTATTGTTCTCTGCTACCATGCCAAAAGCCATCCAGGAGTTGGCAGAAACATACTTAACAGAGCCAACATTAATCCGTATGAAACCAACACAAGTAACAATGGATTTAATTGAACAATATTATATCGAAGTACAAGATCGTCAAAAATTTGATGTATTGTGCCGTTTGTTAGACATTCAAGCGCCTGAATTGGCCATCGTGTTTGGCCGTACAAAACGCCGTGTAGATGAAGTAACAGAAGCGTTGAAAAAACGTGGTTACATGGCAGAAGGCATTCA
>CAUQUX010000016.1:0-13434 GCA_963521235.1 uncultured Veillonella sp.
CTGTGACACGTAATACTCCATGACCAGTAAATATACTGAAAGAGTGCTTATCTACGCTAACCACTGTACCTTCTTTAGGATATCCGCATGCACCTTGTAGATTATCTGGAGCATACTTAGAATCACGGTCCACCTTAGCATGCCAGAACTTAATCCGTTTACCCTCTAAGAATGTATAACATCCAGGACTAGGATTAAAGGCTCTTATTTTAGCAGCTAGCGTATGAGCTGGCTCTGTAAAGTCTAGTAATCCCATTTCTTTCGTTATTTTACCGGTTTCAACAGCTTTTTCATGATTTTGAGGAACTCTTGTTAATGTACCTGCTTGTAACGCATCTACAGCTGGTACAATCATCTGTGCCCCTAATTGGGCTAAAGCGGTAAACATAGTACCTGAGGTATCCTCTTCCGTCACTGGAATCCGTTCCATGAGAAGAATATCTCCCGTATCTAAGCCTTCATCCATATGCATAATCGTCATACCAGTTTCTGACTCTTCATGTAGAATCGCATATTGAATGGGCGCCGCCCCTCTAAATTTAGGTAACAATGAGGCATGTAGATTAATACATCCCAAAGGAGGCTGATGAATAAGCCAAGGTGGTAAAATTTTTCCATAAGCAATAACCACTACAATATCAGGAGACAAGGATTGTAACAATTCTTCTGCTTCTTCATTGCGCAAGGATTGTGGCTGATATACTGGAATATCATAGGATATTGCCAATTCTTTCGTTGGTGGCATTTGTAATTTATTACCACGCCCTTTCGGCTTATCCGGTTGGCAAAAGACACCTACCACCGTATGCCGACTATCTACTAATGCCTGTAATGTAGGAACTGCAATATCTGGAGTTCCCATAAACACAATACGTAATGGATTCATTATTGTTGTTCCTTTTTATGGATAAAAATCTCATTGGGATTGACTAATTTTTCTACAAATAAAATGCCATTCAAATGGTCAATTTCATGTTGAAAAATACGTGCCAAAAAACCTTCTGCTTTAATTTTAATCTTTTTATTATTTCGATTGATACCATGTACTTCAATTTTATCGTATCGTTCCACATCCCCAAATAGCTCAGGTACACTTAAACATCCTTCTAGCCCAATTTGAGAGCCCTCTTTTTTCACAATTTCTGGATTGATGACTTCCACAAGTCCATTCCCATCATCTAGTACAATGATTCGCTTGGACACATTCACTTGTGGTGCCGCTAATCCTACTCCATCTGTTTTATACATAGTTTCCGCCATATCATCTAATAATTGACGAATTTTTTTATTTACGAACTCCACTGGTTCTGCTATCTGTTTTAATACAGGATGACCTGTTTTCATGACTTCTAAAACTGCCATATTCCCTCCTATACTGGATCCACATCTATATAGATATGGGGCAATGTAAATATATCTGAATGATACATGTATGTTTTTATTTTTGATAAATCATTTCCACGAATCATAATGCAAAGTCGATACATATCTCGTATCTTTAAGGCGCCATTTTCATAAGGGCCTAGTATATCAATGCGCTGCCCTTCACAAGCATGTCGCAACGTGTTCGCTAATTCTGTTGCTCTTGTGCGCACCACTGAAAGCTTTTCATCTAATAAGGTAATATGTATCATCTCTCCAATAGGCGGATACAACAAAGCTTTACGTGCCTCTATTTCTTCCTTATAAAAACCCAGATAATCATGGTGTGTACTATGCTGAATGGCATAATGCTCAGGACTATAGGTTTGCACTACTACATCTCCTGGTTTATCGCCACGACCAGCTCGACCAGCCGCTTGTGTTAACAAATTAAACGTTCTTTCAGAAGCTGTATACACAGGAATATGCAATACAGAATCAGCAGTAATAATTCCTACTGCGGTAACATTTGAAAAATCATGTCCTTTTGCCACCATTTGCGTACCTAATAAAATGTCGTATTGACCAGCCCCAAAGGCTTCTAAGATACGTTGTGATTCCCCTTTTTTAGCAGTTGTATCTTGATCTAAGCGAGCAATGCGTGCCTGTGGAAAGCGCTTCGCCAATTCTTCTTCTACCTTTTGTGTACCCGTGCCAAAAAATTTAATTTTACGACTACCACAATGAGGGCACACTTGTGGAACCATTTCATGATGGTCACAATAATGGCATCGTAAGTCCTGTCCTGCTTGATGATATACCATAGATGTATCACAGTGCGGACATTGTATCGGTTTACCACAGTCTCGACACATCACAAATGTACTATGGCCTCGACGATTCAATAATAGAATCATCTGTTCTCGTTTTTGCAGCGTATTTCGAATTAAATTATCCAATGCCATGGAAAAGACTGAATAATTACCGTAGAACATTTCTTCTTTCATATCTACAACCGTTACCTTAGGCATAGGTTGATGAAAGATTCGATGTTCTAAAGATAGTAGCTGATAGGTCCCTTGTTCTGCTAAATAATAGGCCTCTATCGATGGCGTAGCAGACCCTAAAATTAGGGGACATCTATGACTTTCACTGCGCCACCGTGCCACCATACGCGCATCATAGCGAGTCATATCTTGCTGTTTATATGACGGATCATGTTCCTCATCGACTACAATAAGACCGATGTCTTCTGTAGGGGCAAATACGGCTGAGCGAGCACCAATGATAATATGACTATCTTTTCGTCGTAATCGTTCCCAGTTGTTATAGCGTTCCGATTTCGTTAACTGACTATGAAAGACCACAACTTCTTGTCCAAACTTTTCTACAAATCGTTTCACAATTTGTGCCGTTAATGCTATTTCTGGCACTAAAATAATCGCTATTTTATCTTGTCGAATCGCTGTCTCTGCCGCCTTTAAGTAAATCTGCGTTTTTCCACTACCAGTTACGCCATGAAGTAAAAATGTTTTACTTTGTCCCTCTGTAAGAGATTCATGGATAGGCTCATATACAGACTGCTGTGCTTCTGTCAAAGAAATGTCTTCACAATCTAAGGCTTCACCATAACGTGTTTTCGTCATTTCATAACGCAACTCTACATGGATAGCAGCGCATTCTTTCACCTGCTTAATAACGGGCACACTAAATCCCGCCAGGCGTAAGGTGCTCACTGAGGTCGCACCATGCTCTAATAAGTATTCCGCTAACAAACGCTGTTTTTGTTTCCTCGCTGCAAATAATTCTACATGAAAGGAATCCATAGGCACGAGCCATTCAACTTTAGGTCTATCATAAGACTTTAACTTACTTTTATCTACCGTGAATAAGCTCAAGGCTTCTGCGAATGTACATAGGTAATACTCACTCAATTTACGAGCCGTATTGAGCATTTCTGAAGAAAACCACGGCGTAGGATCTAATACAGCCAAAATAGATTTAATCACAAATGGTGGATTTTCTATGTCACAATAGCCTACGAGAATCCCTTCTTCTTTTGAGGCCCCTAAGGGTACTGCTACACGAGTTCCAATGGGTACGTCCCCAAATGATTCAGGTATTTCATAGGTCAATGGTTTATTCAATTGTTTCGCAGGACGATTAATAATAATTTCACCTAAACGCATCATAACCTCCTGACTAAACACTCTTAATTCTACCACGAGTACCCCTCTCATTCCTCCTCAAATACAACCTCTTACTATGCTTTTTAGCAATCAAAAATATCTTAGTAATAGATACGTCCCCGTAGGGAAATATCTATATATCCTTTATGGATACGCAAGGCAAAATATAATCATTTCTGCAGTACAAATACAAAAGAGGACATGGAATTTTCATTCCATATCCTCTAATGATTCATCCTATGTTGTGTCCGCTCTTACCCAATTGGATACGCTATACACAATCACATATTATAGACCTGCTTCTTTACGAAGTACTTCTGCTTTATCTGTGCGTTCCCATGGAAGGTCTACATCTGTACGACCAAAGTGTCCATAGGCCGCTGTTTTTTTGTAATGTGGTTTTAACAAGTCTAACATTTTAATGATACCAGCTGGACGAAGGTCGAAATGTTTCGCTACTAATGCAGAGATTGCTTCTTCTTCGATTTTTGCAGTACCAAATGTTTCCACCATGATAGATACAGGTTTTGCTACACCAATTGCATAAGCTACTTGTACTTCACATTTATCAGCAAGACCAGCTGCTACGATATTTTTAGCTACGTAACGAGCTGCGTATGCTGCAGAACGGTCAACTTTTGTAGGATCTTTACCGGAGAATGCTCCGCCGCCATGACGAGCCATACCGCCGTAAGTATCTACGATAATTTTACGACCAGTCAAACCAGCATCCCCTTGAGGGCCACCGATTACGAAACGACCTGTTGGATTGATGAAATATTTTGTATTTTCATCGATAAATCCTTCTGGAAGTACTGGGTCGATAACATATTTTTTAATATCTGCTTGAATTTGTTCCAATGTTACTTCTGGACTATGTTGTGTAGAAATAACGATTGTCTCAATACGTTTAGGTTTGCCATCAACATATTCTACAGTAACTTGTGTTTTACCATCTGGACGAAGGTAATCTAATGTGCCATCTTTACGAACTTTTGCTAATTGACGAGATAAACGGTGAGCCAAGCTAATAGGCATAGGCATTAATTCTTCTGTTTCGTTAGAAGCAAAACCGAACATCATACCTTGGTCGCCGGCACCAATTTTATCGAATTCATCGCTACCGCCTTCACGGGATTCCAATGCTTCATCAACACCCATAGCGATATCTGCAGATTGTTCATCAATAGCTACATTAACGCCACAAGTATCAGCATCAAAGCCAAATTTCGCACGAGTATAACCAATTTCACGGATTGTATCACGTACAATATGAGGAATATCTACATATGTATGTGTAGTAATTTCACCTACTACGTGAACTTGACCTGTTGTTACTAATGTTTCACAAGCAACATGCGCTGTTGGATCTTTTTCTAAAATCGCATCCAATACAGCATCAGAAATTTGGTCAGCAATTTTGTCTGGATGACCTTCTGTTACAGATTCAGAAGTGAAAAATACATGTTTTTCTGCCATGAATAAACCTCCAATAAAAAAATTCCCCATCCCAAGATGAGGAATCATATCCCCATCTTCCGATCAAATATCGTTGGATTTAGCACCTCTTCCCTCGGGAATGGTTGCTGTAGCTTCAAAGGGCCTTTCCCTCCACTACTCTTGATGAGACTGTATCATACATATAATACTTAGTTTAAAATCACTAGTATGTATTATAGCATACTTTTACAAATCTGCCAAGGCTTGAATAATACGTTCTGCCACATCAAGTTTCGACATAGTTGGTAAGCTCACAATTTGATCTCCAGGGTAGATAAAAGTCACTTCATTGGTATCCACATCAAAGCCTGCATTGGATTTACTCACATCATTAGCTACCAACATATCCAAGTTTTTCTTCCGAACTTTTTCTTTTCCATATTCAATCACCTGCTGTGTTTCTGCAGCAAAACCGATTAACTTTTGATGCTCCTTGCGTTCTCCTAATCCAGCTAAAATATCTGGGTTCTTAACTAACTCTAGAGCCATAGATTCTTGTTTTTTTATCTTATTCGCAGCCGTCTCCGCCACACGATAATCTGCTACTGCAGCGGCCATGATCACTGCATCTACATGGTCATAATAGCTATCAATAGCCGTTTTCATATCTAAGGCAGAACGGACTGGCACATAGTCTACACCATAAGGTACTTCTAATTCTGTAGGTGCAGAGACAAGTATCGTCTTAGCACCCGCTTGTGCTGCTTTCAACGCTATAGCATATCCCATCTTTCCACTGGAACGATTGGTGATAAAACGTACCGGATCAATAGGTTCTTGCGTTCCACCTGCACTTACCAATACAGTTTTACCAGCTAATAGATTCGTTTTACCTAACTCAAATGAAAGCCATTCCATAATTTTTTTGGACTCTGGCAAACGACCTTTTCCTTCTACACCACACGCAAGAAGGCCGCTATCTGGCTCTAATATATGAACGCCTCTCTTACGCAAGGTCTCCAAATTCTCTTGCACAGTTGGATGTGCATACATATTGCTATTCATAGCTGGACAAACAAACACCGGCGCCGTAGTAGCTAGCAATTGAGTAGAAAGCATATCATCGGCAATCCCATGCACCATCTTAGCTAGTATATTAGCAGTAGCTGGTGCTATGATATAGGCATCTGCCCATGTAGCATAAGCGATATGTTCAACATTCCAATCCTGTACGTTTTCAAACATATCCACAGCCACTTTATGTTTACTGATTTCCCCAAATACAAGAGGACTGACAAAGTGAGTGGCATTTTTTGTCATAACCACTTTTACTTCTGCCCCCGCTTTATATAAACGGCTCACCAAATCTACTGCTTTGTAAGCAGCAATCCCTGCTGTCACTCCCACTACAATATGTTTACCTTTCAAAGGACTCACCTTCCTATATTATGAACTATACAGATGTCTACAATCTTTACTCCACTTATTATACAGTATCTCTCTTAGTAATACACCTATCAATTTTTATTGAAAGTTAAAACTTCCCTAGTCTACGAAAAAAGCTGTAAACAAACTATGCACTGCATAATTTGCTACAGCTTTATCTATTCTATGATGAACACACATGGAATCCATCAATGCATTACCTTTATAAAGGCAATGATAAATGAACGACAGTTTTCACCGGTTTCTTTGTACCATCTAATTTTTTAAACCCTAAATTGGTATATAATTCTTTCGCATTTTCCATACTAGGCAAACTATCTAAGAGCAATGTTTTATACCCAAACTCACGAGCATCTTCCACCACCATTTTTGCCATATTCGTTCCTAAGGAGCTGTGTCTAAAAGCAGGACGTACATACAACCGTTTCATTGCCGCTGTATTACTATCTACATGTCGCAAAGCAACACATCCAGCTGGTTTATTATCAATAAAAGCAATATACAACGCTTCACCTTCGCCTTTGTATTTGTCTTCTAAACCATGAAACTCTCGCAAACTAGCGGATACACCTAAGGATTGTACATACTCTACAAATAAATCTTTTACTTCATCAATATAATCGTGGCCATTACGAATTTCAAAATTCATAGTATACCTCCTCTTAGTATTACATGAAACTGATATTGTTAGTATTCGACGAAATTATAAAAACTCCTTTTATTTTCTTTATAAAAATTAAATACTTGAATGGGCCATGTTTTCATAGTCCCCTAAAGACTTCAAATACAAGAGCCTTAATACACCATCCCTCATGAAATAGAAACTACCCTCAAATACAATAAAAGAGACTGCAACAAAATCTATTACCTACATTTTGTTACAGTCTCAATATAATTTTATTTATATAGTGTTTGGCGGTTCTCTTGTAATGCCTCTAATGTACGTTCTAAATTAGACTCTACATATTTGAACACATCGCTAGCATATTGAATAGAGCTATTTTTCAATTCTTCAGAAGATTTATTAGCTTCTGCAATAATATGGTTTGCATGCTCTTGTGCTTGTTTCACTAATTCACTTTCTTCTGTCAATTTTTGGATATATTCTTTAGCTTGTTCAATTAAAGCATCGGCTTGCTTTTGACCTTCTGCCACAATACGATCACGTTCTGCTACAATACGACGAGATTCTTCTAATTCAAGTGGCAAAGATTCTGTTAAAGCATCTACTATGCGCATAATTTCTTCTTCTTCAATCATTTTTTTATTCGTTAATGGCATGTGACCACTAGTTTCAATCAAATTTTCCAACTCTTCTAACAATTTTTCTGTTTTCATAACGTCCTCCTACTTTTTTTGCAATGTATTAAATTTATTTTCTAATGCTTCTTTCACCATAGTGGGTACTAACCCTTCCAACTTGCCACCAAATTTCGCCAATTCACGAATACCCGTAGAACTAACAAAGGCGTATTTATTATTGGTCATAATGAAGACCGTTTCAATGTCATCATCTAAATACTTGGAAAACAAAGCGCGTTGAAATTCATATTCAAAGTCACTCAATGCACGAAGACCCCGAATGATAATATGACTATCACGTGATTTTACATAATCATTCAACAAACCAGAGCCAAAATCAACTTCCACATTAGGAATGTGCAATACAGATTGACGAATTAACTCTGCGCGCTCCTCTAAGGTAAATAAGTAATTTTTATTCGGATTTTCAGCAATCACTACAATTAACTTATCCACCAATTTACTAGCGCGTTCAAATATATCCACATGTCCATTTGTGACAGGATCAAAACTACCTGGACAAACTCCAATTCTCACGGTATAAGCCCCTTTCTACAATTCTCGACACAGAATGTCAACTCGGGTATACCCAAAGGATAAGGTCTTCACAACCACCCACTTGGGCAATAATTCTAATGTTTCATGGGTATGACGTTCTATGATTAAAAAGCCATCTTCGGTAAGTAATTGTAATTGTTCCACTAAGTTTAATGTTTTTTGAACATATCCTTTTTCATAAGGAGGATCTGAAAATATCAAATGGAATTGTCGTCCTTGCAATCTTGAAAGAGCCGCTTCCATAGTACATTTCATAATCTCCAATCGCTCCTCTACCTTACAGTGTTGGGCATTCTTTTTAATACACGCTTCCGTTCGCATATCTACTGCCACAGCATGACTTGCACCTCGACTTAGAGATTCTATCGCTAACGCACCTGTTCCAGAAAATAAATCTAATACTTGTGCTTCAAAAAATCCTCGCCGACTTTGTATGACATTACAAATGCTTTCTCGCACTCGATCTTGCGTAGGTCTTGTATCCATGCCTTTAGGAGCTTGTATGGTATGCCCTTTGGCGGTACCTGAAATTATTCTCATACTATTTACTACCTATACTTGTATATTCTACATGATTTTACTATGGGGTACAATAGATTTTTTAGTGAAAGTCCCACATAGTTTATGATTGATTACAAACTTCTTGTTTTACATCGCGCATCATCAACTGCATTAATACCTCAGCAGGTGGGACTTGGTTGTATAGAACATCATATAAAGCGTTAGTGATCGGCATATCAATTCTCTTTGCTTTGGCTAAGTCATAAATGATACGAACAGCAAAAAATCCTTCCACCACCATTTGGGATCGATTGATGATATACTTCATCGTCTCTCCGTCAGCTAATTTTTGCCCGGCTCTGCGATTACGACTATGAGGGCTCATGCACGTAGCAATTAAATCCCCCATTCCTGAAAGTCCCGCATAGGTTTCTGCTTTAGCTCCCATGGCAACACCGAATTTTGTCATCTCATGAAGACCTCGCGTTAATAAGGCCGCCAAAAGATTATCTCCTAGCTTCATACCATGTGCGATGCCCGCCGCTAAGGCAATCACATTTTTAGTAGCGCCACCCAATTCAACACCAATCACATCTGTATTACCATACACTCTAAAAGTAGGTCCACCCAGAGCCTGTTGCAATAGGCAAATAGCCTCTTCATTATGGCTTGCCACAACGGTTGCTGCAGGCAAATTGCGCCCTACTTCTTCTGCATGATTAGGACCAGATAAAATAGCCGTGGCTTTCACCAACCCCTGTACCTCTTCTTCAATCACCTGAGATAAGCGCTTTTCACTATCTGTTTCCAAGCCTTTAGAACAACCTACAATAACCATAGATGGTTGTAAATACGCTTTCAACTCTTGTAATGTACTTCGCACATAGCTTGAAGGTGTAACCATCAATACCACATCAGCCTCTTTTAAAGTTAGTTCATAAGAATGTTGAAACTCTAAAGAAGGGGGCAACACCACTTCTGGTAAATAGGGATTACTACGATATTCACGCAAATAATTGGCTTTTTCTTCTGTACGACAATACATGGTCACTCTATGTCCTGCCTCTATACCTTTAAGCGCTAAGGCAGTGCCCCAACTACCAGATCCAATGACTGCAATTTTCATAATTACTCATCCTTTGTAATACGTTTCACAGCTAACTCTTTTCCTTGAAGAAGACGCATGATGTTTTCTCTGTGACGGAATACAACAAATAATGCCGCTACAGCACCAAAGATAATATACGGTAATGGTTCAGATAAACAGTACATGACGATAGGTACTAACGTGGCTGCTACGATGGACCCTAAAGATACATAGGATGTGAACTTCACGATGATGGCCCACACAGCAAAGCAAATTAACGCTGCCATCGGTGATAATGCAATAAGCACGCCCAATCCTGTCGCAACCCCTCTACCACCTGAAAATCCAAGGAAAATAGACCAATTATGACCAATCATAGCACATAATCCGCCTACAATCATCCATTCTGGGTTTGGCGAAAACAAGAGAACTCCTATGGCACCCTTTCCAGCATCCCCTAAGAACACAGGTAAAGCCGCTTTCATCCCTAATACTCGATACGTATTGGTAGCACCAATATTTTTACTACCGTATTGGCGGACATCAGTATGGAAACATAGCTTTCCAATAATTAAACCTGTCGGAATAGAACCTATTACGTACGCAAGCAAAACTAATACAACAATTTCCATCGTTATCATTCTTCATCAGTTCCCTTCTTACCACGAAGTACTAATCGGATAGGAGTCCCTTCAAAGCCAAAGGATTCCCGAAGTCGATTTTCCAAGAAACGCATATAAGAGAAATGAATTAATTCTGGTTCATTGACAAACAAAATAAATGTAGGAGGTTTTACACTAGCCTGCGTCATATAGTAAATTTTAGGAATCCGTCCACCACGAGATGGCACAGGATTCACCGTTTGTGCATCCGACAATAATTGGTTCAATACACTTGTGGAGATACGCATATGTTGTTGCTCAGATACATATTTAATTAACTCTGCCAAACGATGGACACGTTGTTTTGTCAAGGCAGACACAAATAAGATTGGTGCATACCGTAAGAATCCCATCTCATCGTAAATATCTTCTGTAAAACGCAATGTAGTTTTGTCGTCTTTTTCAATTAAATCCCATTTATTGACAACAATCACTAAGCCTTTACCAGATTCATGGGCATAGCCAACGATTTTTTTATCTTGCTCCGTCACACCATCTGTGGCATCTAACACCAACACAACGATATCTGAACGATCAATAGCTCGAAGTGAACGAACAATACTGTAACGCTCTACTGGTGCATCAATGCGGGATTTACGTCGCATACCTGCTGTATCGATTAATACAAAATCCTGTCCATCATGGCTCCAATGGGTATCGATAGAATCACGAGTAGTCCCTGCTACATCACTGACAATCACACGTTCTTGCCCCAACAAAGCATTGGTTAAAGAAGACTTACCCACATTAGGACGACCAATTAAAGCTACATGGATGGTATCTTCATTATCTTCCATAGCTTCTTGCGGTGGGAAATGTTTCACTACATCATCAAGTAAGTCACCTAAGTTCATCAAATTTTTAGCTGAAATGCCGATAGGGTCACCAATACCTAAATTATAAAATTCGTAAATATTAGCTTCTTGGTTTACACTATCAATCTTGTTGACTACAAGAATCACAGGTTTACCACTAGTACGCAATAAATTAGCCACTTCTTCATCTGCAATGGTAATACCTTGCTTGCCATCTACTACGAATAAGATGACATCTGCTTCTTCAATCGCTAATTGTGCTTGAAAACGCATCATTTTTGGAATCTCATGACTTTCTGCTGTGATAAACTCAATCCCACCTGTATCAATCATGGTAAATTCACGTTGTAACCATTCTGCATCGAAATAAATTCGATCACGTGTGACACCTGGAATATCTTCAACAATAGAAATTCGTTTATTCACAATGGCATTAAATAATGTAGACTTACCTACATTCGGTCGTCCTACGACGGCAACTAATGGTTTTGACATACTTTCACCTCATATTTTAACTTCCATACGGGAAGATCTTGAACACATAGTTTATCAACTTATATTGTAACACATAAACGAACGCAAAAAAAGAACAGTAAGTCCATTGGACTCACTGTTCTTCTATTATATAGAAATTATTCAGCTTCTTCTTCAGTTGCTACTGGTTCCATTAACTCAGTTAATTTTAAACCTAATTTCTTTTCGTCTTTATTGAAAGAAATTACTTCTACTTCTACTTCTTGACCACGGTTCAAGTAATCTTCAACTTTTGCATTGCGTTGTTTAGTCACTTGAGAGATGTGAAGTAAACCTTGGATGTCATCGTTGATAGCTACGAACGCACCGTATTGAACTGTACGAACTACTTTACCTGTTACCACATCACCTACATGGATTGTTTCTTCTGCAACGTCCCATGGGCTTTTGGATAATGCTTTTAAAGATAAAGAGATTTTGCTATTTTCTTCATCAAAGGATTGTAATTTAACGTCGATTTCTTGACCTACTGCCAACACGTCTTCAACGCGTTTAATTTTTTGCCAAGAGATGTCGGAAATGTGAAGTAAACCTTCGATTCCGCCGATATCAACGAATGCGCCATATGGCATGATTTTGCGAACAGTACCTTTATACGTACCGCCAACTTCTACATTTGCTAACGCTTCTTTTAATTTAGCTTGACGTTCCACTTCAAGTACTTCGCGACGGGAAAGAACCAAACGGTTTTTCTTTTCTTCTACTTCAAGTACTTTAGCTTCGAATTCTGTACCTACTAAGTTATCAAGGGATTTCACGAAGTGAATGTCACCTTGGGAAAGTGGAATAAAACCACGTAAAGACTTAACAGTTACGACTAAACCTGCAGGAATTGCATCCACACCTTTACAGATGATTGCTTCATCTTTCTCTTGTGCTTCAATAACATATTGCCAATCTTCATCTTTAGCCAAACGGGTGATAGAAAGATAGATAGGGCTATCTTCTTTGATGTGGTTAAGGATAACAGCTTTAATTTTGTCGCCTTCCTTTAATACATCTTTAGCAGAAGCTGGTGTTGGGTAAGCCATTTCCTTTTTGTCTAAAACGGCTTCTGTTTTATAACCAAAGGATACATATGCGAAATCGTCATTGATTTGTACAACTTCCCCTTCAATCACATTACCTTTCTTAAATTCTCCTGCTTGAGCATCTGATGCTGCCAATAATTCTGCAAAATTTTCCATCGTCTGAATGACCTCCTTAATTATCCAGTCTGGTGTCGATGCACCAGCCGTGACTCCTACTGTTGTAACGTCCTTCAACCACGTCATTTGTATTTCAGTAGCAGTTTCGATGTGGTATGTAGTACACCCTACATCACGACATACTTCTGCTAATCTAGTCGTGTTGCCAGAGTTTTTCCCTCCTACCACGATCATAAGATCTACTTCTTTTGCCAAAGCTACGGCAGAATTTTGACGTTCTTCAGTAGCCTGACAAATTGTCTTGAAGATCTTTTGATCATTAGATTTTTGTTCTAATATTTTTATTATACTTTGAAACTTAAATTGTGAAAAGGTAGTTTGTACTACAAC
>CAUQUX010000017.1:0-13400 GCA_963521235.1 uncultured Veillonella sp.
CTCATTCTTTCACAACATTTATAAAGCATATGATATTAATCCCATTTAGCAGTTAATTTTATTTAACATTTATTTAGCACTTCTAGGAAAAAATATTATGAAACTAACTACATTAGAAGCAATTATATCATTACTAAAGCAGTTTCTTCAGTAGAAGTGATTCATCATTTTGGGGAAACTTATGATATTATAAAGCATCTATTTTATAAAGATAAATCTGATTCATAGCAGCTATTTACTTTTTGTCCATATGCACTTTTTACTAAAACATTAAATTTCATTATAATCATCTTCTACTTATCATACGATAGAACTTAAAAGAGGCTCTTCTTTACAATGATTTCTGTCTCACTCATTGTAATAATAGATGACCTTCTTTTTCTGTTTTGTTTCTCTCAATAATTTTATACTATTTTTACCTTCGTTCTGATATGTCAATATTGCTATGCACTTGCTTCATGAAATCAGACATAATGGCTACGCCAGTGAAAGAATGTTGCATGCATTGTTGGTAATTATGATTGTGTATGCCACCCAAAGCAATGCCTTGTACCTGTGGGTAATGTGTCTGAATTTGTTTCAACAGTTCTTGTCCGTGCTTGACGCCGATGCCTGGGTGTCCCTCCTTGCAAGGAGTAGGATAAATGGGACTAATGAGTACGCACTCCAAGTTAGGAATCTGTAACGCTTCTAGCAATGCTATGTCGTCTTCGTTGTGGACGGTGCTCCACACAGTGATGTCCTGAAAATATTGTTGCAAGGTAATCCACAGTTCTTCTTGTTCGGATTTCCAATGGCGTATTAAATTGGTGGGCACATGGATTCGTTTTGCTTTTGCCAAAACGATAGCTAATTGCTCTCGATTCGTAATAACCTTGCCATGGTATACCACGGTACTACCTATGGTATTGCAGAGTTGAAGGTACGCCTCAAAATGTAGATCTGTGTCACGGCACAGGGTGTACAAACTACTGTGGTTTCTCATCCAACTGTCCAGTTGAACACTATCTGTCCTCCCCTTAGACAAGCTATTACTATCAAGAGTCTCTTTTACTGTAGATCTATATGCACTATGTAGATTACATGGTAAAATGCTTTCTTCTGTATGATTAATACAATGTTTGCCATACTTTTGTAATTTTTCTACCGCTCTAGACAATGTTACACCATATGTAGCTAAGCTAATACTATCTTTCAGTAGTTGTCGATTCGTAATCAACACTAAGGTATCTATAGATGGGTTATTTTTCTTCATAGAGCACATCGATATAATCACTCATCACCACTTGCATGCCTAAGGCTTTCACATCTTCCATAGCTTCAGCTACGGTTCTACTATCAGCAATTTCAAATTGTGCATCCCCTTCTTCTTGTTTCTTTTCTTTCGACGAATGTTCCCCAATGCCTGTGCTGACACCCGCGGACAATTTGGTCGCAGCTAATGGTAAGACGCCGTTACGGAATCGGGCGGTTTCTCGAGTGGAGATGGTAATATTCGCATATGGTAAGAATAGGCGATACGCCAAGATGACTTGCAATAATTGTACTTCGCCAACGTCCCCTGCATTGATGGTGTCATCGTTGACGATAGGGCGTAAACGAGGGCAGGAAATGCTAATTTCTCCATGCGGATAAGCACGTTGTAACAAATGAGCATGTAAGGCTGTGGCAAAGGCATCTTTTCGGAAATCATCCAAACCCAATAAAGCTGCTAACCCTACCCCTCGCATTCCTCCTCGCAAAGCTCGTTCCTGCGTTTCTAATCGGTACGGAAAGATACTTTTATTACCTAACAAATGCAATGTTTTATAGTTTTCCCAGTTATAGGTTTCTTGGAATACGGTCACATAATCGCAACCACATTCTCGTAGGTACGCATAATCGTCTACATTGGCAGGATAAATTTCTACTCCTACTACCTTAAAATATTTCTTTGCTAATTCACAGGCACGACCAATGTAGGAAATCGGGCTATGGCGTTCACTTTCCCCAGTCAAAATTAAAATATCCTGTAATCCTGTTTTGGCAATATTTTTTAATTCTTCTTCAATACCTGCTTCATCTAACTTCGCCCGATGGATCTGATTTTTACAATTAAACCCACAGTACACGCATAGATTATCACAATAATTTGAAATGTATAATGGTGTAAACAAATATACCGAATTGCCAAAGTATCGTGTTCGTACTGCTTTTGCTTTCTCCGCTAATTCTTCTAAAAATGGCTCTGCTGCAGGCGATAACAGGATTTTTAATCCCTCTATATCGATGGTATCTTCTTGTAAAATACGACGTACATCATCTGCTGTGTATTGGTCATACCGATATTGCTCACGTTCTCGTAAAACCGTTTCTAAAATGGGGCTTTCAATTTGATCCATGTGGGGGCGATACTTCCAACATGGATCGTCTATCTGGTATCTGGTGGTACTAGACATGGCTATTCCTTTCCTCATATTGTCAATATATCACTGAGGCAATTTTCATATATTTCCACTCAGTATCAATTCTTAGGTTCATTTGCACATTCATAGGTATATCTTACGTAGGACTAGTATATGTCATTAACTGTAAACTATCACTCTCTATTATCGTAAAAATCCAGTCAACGGAGAGGAGGCACTGCCCCCTACTTCAAGTGTAGGTCCCAATTTAGACAAATATGCCAATCGTCCTGCTTGGATGGCTAACCCAAAGGCTTTTGCCATACCTCGAATATGACCTGCAGAGGCTACGGCTGTATTTGCCATGATTGCAGCTACTCCCATTTCCATAGCTTCTGCTGCTTGGGATGGAGCACCAATACCAGCATCTACGATGATAGGCAAGTCAATTTCATTCACTAAAATTTTGATAAATTCCTTCGTCTGCAATCCACGATTAGATCCAATTGGCGCTGCTAAAGGCATTACCGCAGCTGCTCCAGCATTCACCAAATCACGAGCCACTTCCAAATCTGGATACATGTATGGCATAACGATGAAGCCTTCTTTCGCCAATATTTCTGTAGCTTTAATGGTCTCCCCATTGTGAGGCAATAAATATTTAGAATCTTTCATAATTTCTACTTTTACAAAATCTCCACAACCTGTGGCACGTGACAATCTAGCAATGCGCACTGCTTCTTCTGCATCCCTAGCACCGCTTGTATTAGGGATTAAGATAGTATCCTTTGGGATGGCATCTAGAATATTTTCTACCTCTCCCCCTACGGCACGGCGAAGTGCTAAAGTAATCATTTCTGCGCCCGCTTCTTCTAGGACAGCTTCGATTAAGTCGATAGAAAATTTGCCAGACCCTAAGATAAACCGTGAATGTAATGTATGTCCCCCTAAGGTCCATGTATCTTGTGTTTCCATATCTTTCACTGAAAGTGTCATAGTATGTCCTCCTTAATCAATGTCTTCTCCGTGTAATAATTGAATGACAGCATTTGCCATATGTCCGGCACAAACCATGACACGGGCCGCAGTAATTTTTCCGATAGAATCGATATCGCTCACACCATCGCCACATAGATACCAACGATGATGTCTCCGTTCACGGCGGATACCATTACTATCCCCCCAGCCTGCCATACCAGAACAGCCTACTAACAAAGGTTCTGCTGGGTGTGTCAAGATAACTTCTGTCATCCAAGCCTTGGTTACTGCTTGGTCCACTGCTTCTACGACCATGTCGTAGCCATCTACTAATTCTTCCAAGCGCTCTGGTGTAAGTCGTTCATTATGAACGATGACTTCGCAATTTGGATTCATCCGATTGAGGTGGCCTTTCATAGCCTCCACTTTTAAAACTCCCACATCATTCACATCATAATATTGGCGACCTAAATTGCTTTCATCCACCACATCGAAGTCCACGATTTCTAGTTGTCCAACACCTGCACGGCACAAGGCTACCGCCACATGAGATCCAACGCCTCCGACACCAATTAGGAGCACTTTTTTATCTTGTAAGGCTTCCATTTAGCCACCTCCTACAAACGTTACCACTTCCATTGTATCTGCAGGGCTCACACGAGTCGATGCCCAATCTGATTTTGAAAGAATCTTTCCATTATATTCCACCACAATGCGGTCCAAACGAAATTCAAGGGATGTTAATACATCTTGCACTGTTTGTGCCGTCCCTTCGTACACAGTTCCATTGACTTTCATCATATACCTCCTTCGAATTACTTCCTATCCTATGTATAAACAGTCACTCCTCTGAAGTGCCTGCCTATTTCAAAACTAGTACCTCAGAGTATAAAAAACAGCACGAAAAACCATACCCGCGGTGGTATGCCCCTTCATGCTGTAGCACTCTATCGTCTCACTATTTGATTAACCTATGCCTCTCCCATTATCGCACCTATATAAGTTGCCTCTGAAAGATACAAAAAAGGACATCCTATTGGATGCCCTCGGTATGACGAATCAAACTTATCCTACGTTGGCATTATCCAAATCAGGTTATGGGTCAAAACATTCGTTTACTCTCAGCCCTAAGGCTCCCCAAAGTTCTCTTTCAGTATACGCTGATACGGCTCAATTTGCAAGCCTATGTATCAACAAAATCTATCTTCTATAAACGACATATAATACTGCCATACTAGTAAGACATATTATCCTCTTCGCTTAGATACAGAGGCATAGTTTTTAATGACAACAATCGGTGTCATTTGGCTATCGTTGCCAAATGGATTATCGATCAAAATTTGCGCAATTTGCTGCGGTTTCAATCCACGACTATGCCCTAAGATAGCCGCTCGTTTTAAATCATTCACGTCCGCTACGCAAGCCCCATAGGCACCTGTTGCTTTCATAATAGCATCGGCTACTGCATGGGGTTGTTTTGGTCCATATACAATGCATTTATCAAATGGAGGCATAGTCCCTGTCACATCATCTGTTAAAGATGCTGTCCGTGCCATTTGATAAAATACGCCAGATTTTTTGAATAGTTTCGCTACTGCACCACAGATAAAGGCGAACATCATTTTCCATTCCCCTTCTTTATCCATCGCCGCTTGCATACCATAAATCGATGCCATCGATCCATCTGGATGGATAAAACGATTTAAAAATTTAGCTTGCCAAGAGACTTTTAAATCTTCTGGTCTTGTCAACTCACCTTGTGTAATCGCCACTACAGATTCTGCTACGCACACAATATCTTCTGGTCCAATATAAGGCCCTGCAAATTCTACGATGGCCTCTACGATATCATCTTTATTCGTTAAAATGCGCGTAGGGATGGGTAAAAGTTCTAATTCTGCCATGATGTACCTCCTATTTACGCATTGCTACTTCTAACTCTTCTGCCGTTAGAGTAATTCTAGTTTTAGAAATACGGTATGCCTCGCGACCTACCACTTGATGATAAATATCGATTGGCATATCTGGGAATCCCACTAAATCTTTACGGATATTACCACTATTAGCAGTCATTACGACACGCACACGTATGGTCCCACCTTGTCTTTGCTTATACACTAACGCTTCCCAATAACCATCATGACGTTCTGCTTTGGCATCCGTCAACCAAGATTGAATCTGTACATTGTCAAATTGCTCTTGTGGCAATAAATGACGTGGGAACATATCCATGATCGTACCATATTGTTTCCCTCTATTCACAAATGGAATATCCGTAGATAATACCACTTGATCAAAGCTAATATCTTCCACCACAAATGGTGTACGTCGTTTCACCATAATAATAATATCTTCATTGCCTTGGCGCCAAGCAAAGATGCGATAGGCGATGTAAATGATAGCAATCACACAGGCAATCCACACCAGAGTATCTAATAATGTGTAAATATACATAATTCCTCCTATAGAGTAATGCACTTAGCTTCTAAGCTAGTATCCTCGAAAATATCTTGCACGATAGGCGTCACTCGTTCTGCATGGCTAGTCACGCAGATTTGAATCGAACCTGTGCGACCTGTACTTCGTTCTAAGTCTTCTCCGTACAAGATGGCTCCTACTGCATCAGATGTTTCCCATGCAGGGTCAACAAAGCAAATTCGCTCCCGGGTCAGATCACGCAAGACAGGTTCTACTAATGGATAGTGGGTACATCCTAGAATAACAACTTCCACATTGGCCTCTATCAATGGCTGCACATACTCCTTCGCACAATTTCGGAGCACTTCATCATCTAAATGACCTTCTTCAATGCATGCCGCTAGGTCCTTACAACCTTGTTCCACCACTTTCACATGCGGTTTTAAACCGTGCACCGCATCCTTATGTTTATGACTGTTGATAGTTGCTACGGTAGCCATAATCCCTAAGGGGCCTTTCCGTTTTTGTTTCACTTTGATTCGTAGTGCATCATGAATCCCTTGCGACATACCTACAATAGGCACATCAAATCGCTTGGACAATGCATCCAATGCCACTACGGAAAATGTATTGCAGGCGATGACAATGAGCTTCACTGGTTGTGCTACTAAAAATTCTGCTATCCTTGTAGCAATACTTTCAATTTCTTCTATGGGCCGATTCCCTACGGGATTATTGGCGCTATCTCCGACATAAATAAAATCTTCTTCTGGAAACTCCTGTGCGAGCACAGATAATACCGACAATCCACCAATGCCAGAGTCGAATACTCCAATAGGTAATTCCTTCTGTATGGGCGTCATTCCCTATTCCTCCTCTGCTACGGCTTTCATAGGTTTGAAAAACACGTCTGGCAAACGTACAATTTTACCTGTTTCTTTTGCCGTAAATACATTTTGCGTTTCTCCTGTGCAGATGAGGACTCCATCACTTTCGCGAACAATGCGATACGTAAAAGTACATTGAGCTCGCGATAACGAGGCTACCTCTAATTCCACTCGTAGGACATCGTCAAAACGGGCTACTTCCTTATACTCACAGCTCACTTTGGTGATAGGAAAGACGATGCCTTCTTGCATCATGTCCCACAAGCTAATTCCACAACGGCGAAAATATTCAATTCGTCCCATTTCAAACCATCGTAAATGATTCGTATGATGGGCAATCTCCATCATGTCCGTTTCGTAAAAGCGGACGCGCAATGATGTAGAAATCATCATTTACTACCTTTCCTATACAATAAGAGGCTCCAAGGAGCCCCTTTTGCTGATTAATCAATTGATCCGATAGGCACAAATTTTTGTGCTTTTTCCTTATGGGAAGCCTTAATATATCGATTGGCTACTTTCATAGCAATCGCTAAAATGGCTACGTCGTCTATCCAGCCAAGACCTGGTACGCTATCTGGAATAAAATCGATCGGTAAAATCAAATATCCCAAAGCACCTGCGATGACAGCTTTCACAAACTTCGGCGTGTCTTCATCACGTAAACAATAATATAGCATAACCGCTTTTCGTGCAAACATAATGTTACGACCCATGCGATTGACTGTGGACATAAAGGCATCAGATGTAAAGTTTTTTCCATACTTAAGGATTTGTAAAATATTCATAATGATGACCTCTCCGATTATTGCTTGAATTTATCTTTTGCTTGTTCTGCTAAGTCGATGGCTTTTTCTTTCGTTTGTTCTGCCAATTCAACAGCTGTTTCTTTCACAACTTCTGCTTTTTCACGAATATCTTGCACCGTTTCTTGCGCTTGATCAATGGCTTTTGCTGTCAATTCAGAAGCTTTTCCTTCTACTTGCTGTAATGTCGGCTCTACAACCTCTTTTACCTGTTGAAGTTTTGGTTCTACCTTTTCTTTTACTTGTTGTAATTTTGGCTCTACCACTTCTTTTACATCTTGCATAACAGCCGTTGCTTTTTCCACCACTGGTTCTACTTTAGTTTGTAAAGAATCATTTAATGTTTGTCGAACCGTATCTGCTTTTGCATACGCTGCTTGTGTATATGCGCTTGCTTTAGAAGCAGATGTGCCTGCTACAGCACCCGTTAAGGATACAGCTTCAGTGGCTAAAATTTTTAGCAAGGAGCCTACACCTTTTGCAGCATGACGAGCATTATCTAACAACTCTTCATTGCCACTTTTATCTAATGTATCTTTCACGGTAGCTGCCAAGATGGATACTGCCCCTACTGCAAGGTCTTTTACAGCTCCTACGTTCGCCAATAGTTCTGGGGATACGAAGGATCCTACAAAACCTTTTGCTCCTGCTAAATAATCGTTACCAGATATATTCACATCGCTCAAGGAATCTGCACTTTCATTGCCCAATGGTTTATCACGAAGTGGTGTATGCGCTAATGTCACTACTGTTTCTTTATTATGTTCATAAATTTCCACCAAACGTTGACGATAATTTTCAAAGTTAGGACATGCTGGCATGCCGTCTTCAATCCATTGCGCCGCCATTTTACCTACGCCGTAAGTGATGGCTGCTGCTACTGGCACGCGAAGAATCACTGTTGGCACTATAGTACATACTAAAGCGGCTACTGCACTGCCACCAAGACCCACTAAGAAACTAGTCACACCCTCTTTGGCAGGACATACACCATAGACTTGAGCGATACGGCTCACCATATATACGTCATTGGCCAATAATCCTGCATATGTAAAACTTGGCAATGCTGCAATTCCTGCTGCACGAGCCGCTGCCCAACGGCAAATCATTTCTACTTCTTCTTGTACATTCGTTGCTTGAGCAAGTGTTTCATTATTGTACTCCAACTGTTCCATATTTGTCTCCTATACTTACCACAAAACATTTAAGTGTCAATGTACTTATTACCCTTATTGTATCAAATTTCGTGATGAATTACCAACTTGTTAATCCACCATCTACTGTCCAGGCTGCACCGGTCACAAAAGAGGCTTTCTCACTAATGAGAAACGCAATGACCTCTCCTACTTCACGAGGTTGCGCTATACGCCCTAATGGGTAGTGTAAAGCCATTTCTTCCTTGGCTTTCACAATGTCACCAGATGGTTCATTGGCCAACTGTTTCGCCACTAATGATGTATCCACATCACCTGGACACACGCAATTCACCCGAACCCGATGAGGCGCCATTTCTAGTGACAACGATTTAGTAAAGCTCACTACAGCCCCCTTGGATGCACCATAGACAGAGCAAGCCACATTTCCTTGCAATCCTGCATCACTAGAAATCGTTACGATACTGCCATGTACTTGTTTCAAATACGGTGTTGCGGCTTGGCAAAGGAATACGGTACCTTTCACATTGGTGCCAATCATCTCATCAAAACTTTGCTCATCCACTTCCTCTAGCAAGCATTCTTCATAATACCCCGCCGCGGTAACTAGAGCATTCAAGTTACCAAATAAACGCACTGTATCTTCTACGATACGACGGCAGTTCATGACTTTACTTACATCGCCTTGTACAAATCGTACTTTAGAAGAAATACGGCGCAGTTTCACCACCGCTTCTTGTCCATCCCATTCATTCCTGCCATTAATGACAACGCACCAACCTTGTTTTAACAGCAATTCTGCTGTGGCAAATCCAATCCCCGATGTACCTCCGCTGATCAATGCTACTTGATGATCACTAAACTTTTGCATACTCACTCCTACTATATAATTCCCTGTGAAAGTAAATAGTCATAGGACAGTTTCATTAACATCGTCAAAGACATGGCGATAAATAAAAATCGCACTAGTCCTGCACCTTTCACCATAGCTAACTTTGACCCCGCAGTAGCGCCAATAATTTGCCCTAGTGCAACAGCTAGCCCATATCCATAGTTGACCTGATCTAAATAGATAAACACCATTAAAGACCCAAAATTACTCACTGTATTCAGCACTTTGGCATTTCCTGATGCTCCTAAGAAATCATAGCCCATAAACAAGAAATAGAATATTAAAAACACCCCTGTGCCAGGGCCGAGAAATCCATCATATAAGCCGATGACGATAGCCACCGCTACATAAGCAAGTAATTTCCATCCTGATTTACGTTCCACTTGTGCTATGGTACCCCAATCTTTTTTTGTAAGCACCACAATGAATACAGCTAACAATAATACAATGATAAGTGGTTTTAAAAATGTGCCTGGCACATAGACTGCTATATACGCCCCCACCATAGAGATAAGCAGAGTAAATGGCATAATCCATTTCACGAATGCCCAATCTACCAATTTATTTCTGGCGAAGTTAATCATCGCCGTGCCCGAACCGAACACGCTGGACAATTTATTGGTTCCTAAACACATAGCCACCGGCATATTTGTCAACATCAAGGCCGGTAAGGAAATCAGTCCCCCTCCGCCTACAATGGAGTCAATAAATCCAGCTAGGGCACCAGCAAAAAATAGAATGACTCCAATGAGCAATTCACTTTCCATAACCTGAGCGCTCCTCTCTTATATATATCACTTGAATCTGTTATACCAACTAGCTATTCTTCAATGCGAGGTAATATTGTATTATAGCCATCAGCACCATAATGTAAGCATCGTTTTACACGACTAATTGTAGCTGTACTAGCGCCAGTTATGTCTACAATTTGGTCGTAGCCGGTCCCTTCTTTTAATAGTCTAGCTACTTCTAAACGTTGGGAGATAGACTTGAGTTCCCCAATGGTGCATATATCTTCAAAAAATTGATAACATTCTTCTAATGTCTCTAACGACAAAACTGCACGAAATAATTGGTCATGCATAGGATTTTTTAATTTATCATTCAATCTTTTTACTCCTCTATCGATTCATCAAGACTTTACTTCACTACCATTATACCATAGGAAATAGTATACATATATCATATAATCAATTTTTTATGCCTTGTAGTTTCCAACAATACCACATACCCTACCAAGAATCATCAAAAAAGGATAGCTGATGGCACGCCATCAACTATCCTTACATGTATGTGTAAATTACTTTCATTCACTTAGAATGCAGGGATAATAGATCCTTTAAATTCTTCTTGAATGAACTTGCGCACTGGTTCAGATTGGTAAATGGACAACAATTTTTTGTATGTTTCGTTATTTACATCTTCTGTACGAACAGCCATAACATTAGCATATGGAGAATCTGTACTTTCCACTACTACTGCGTCTTTTTGTGGATTCAAACCTGCTGGAATCGCATAGTTTGTATTCACAGCTGCTACATCTACGTCGTTCAAGGAACGAGCAATTTGTGCGGCTTCTAATTCACGAATTTGAATGTTTTTAGGGTTACTTGTAATGTCTGCTACAGAAGATTTAACATTACCACCATCTTTTAAGGTAATTAAACCTGCTTGTTGTAACAATAATAAGGCACGACCACCATTTGTTGGATCGTTTGGAATCGCTACAGTAGCACCATTTGGCACCTCTTTTAAATCTTTATATTTGTTGGAGTAAATCGCCATTGGCAATAAAATTGTTTTACCGATTGCTTGTACTTTTACTCCTTTATCTTTCACCATATTATCCAAGAATGGTTGGTGTTGGAAAGAGTTCATATTCAATTCTTTTTGATCTAAAGCAATGTTAGGTTGAATATAATCACTGAACTCAACTACTTCAATGTTCAAGCCTTGTTTTGCTGCTTCCCCTTTGACAAATTCCATTACTTTTGCATGAGGACCTGCTGTGACACCTACTTTGATAGGTGCATCTACTGCTGGTTTCGCTTCTTCTTTACCGCATCCTGCTAAGAGTAGCACTAAAGATGCAATGGCTAATAAGCCGACTAAAATACGCTTCATAGTATCTCCTTTATTTTTTATTCACTTTACGAGACAAATAGTCACCTGCACTTTGGATGACTTGTACTAATACAATTAAGATGATGATAGTCGCTAACATCACGTCACCTTGGAAACGTTGATATCCATAACGGATTGCGATATCCCCAAGACCGCCACCACCAATAGCACCTGCCATCGCAGAGTAGCTAATCAAGTTAACAATTAGGACGGTAATATTATCGATTAATGTCGGTAATGCTTCTGGCAACAATACTTTCCAAATGATTTGCACTGGCGTAGCCCCCATAGATTGGGCCGCCTCGATAACGCCACCATTCACTTCTTTAATGGCAGTTTCTACTAAACGCGCCAAGAAAGGAATGGCCGCCAAGGTCAATGGTACGCAGGCTGCGGTCGTGCCAATGGATGTACCCGCCACTAAGCGAGTGAAAGGAATAATAGCCACCATCAAGATGATAAACGGAATGGAACGTGTGGCATTGACAACAGCACCTAGTACTTTATTTACCGCATCATTCTGCATGATGTGTCCACGGCTAGTGATGACTAAAATCACGCCCAATGGAACCCCTAGTAGAACGGCTACCACTGTGGAAATCACCGTCATTTGTACAGTTTCTAAGAAACCTTGTAACAATAAATTAATGATTTGCTGTGACATAACCGATCACCTCACTTCCAATTGGTAAATTATGTAAGTAGTCGATAGCAGCTTCGGATTTAGCGCGCTCGCCTTTTAATTCTACAATCAAATGACCAAAGCTCATATCCTGAATGTAATCCACACCACCAAACAAGATACTTACATCTGTATCAAATTTACGGATAATGCTTGCCACTACAGGTTCATCTGTTACATTGCCTTTGAAAGTCAATCGTACAATCGGATTAGCCCCTTCTACCCAAGTTTCGTTCAATGTTAAATGAGCAATGGCATCTTCAGGCAAGTCATGGCTGATGATAGCAGACACAAACTCTTTTGTGGTAGCTTGTTTTGGCTCTGTAAATACATCCACTACAGGACCTTCTTCAATGATGGTACCACCTTCGATAACTGCTACACGATCACAAATCTCTTTAATGACATTCATTTCATGAGTAATCAAGACAATGGTCAAATTCAATCGGCGGTTGATATCTTTCAATAATGCCAAAATGGATTTTGTCGTTTGCGGGTCAAGGGCAGATGTAGCTTCGTCACACAACAACACTTTTGGATTACTTGCTAAAGCACGAGCAATCCCTACCCGTTGTTTTTGACCACCGGACAATTGAGACGGATAGTTATCTAACCGATCCGACAGTTTCACGATGTCTAGAATCGGTAAAATACGTTCTCTAATTTCTTCTCTAGACAATCCTTGCAATTCCAATGGAAACGCTACATTGTCGTACACTGTGCGGGATGAAAGTAAATTAAAGTGTTGGAAAATCATACCAATGTGTTTACGTTCTTCACGTAATTCTGCCGTGTTCAGCTTTGTTAAATCTACACCGTCCACAATAACGGATCCAGATGTAGGGCGCTCTAACATATTGATACAGCGAATTAATGTAGATTTACCAGCCCCAGATTGACCGATAACACCAAAAATTTCGCCTTCTTTTATAGTTACATTAATTTCTTTCAAGGCTTCCACACGGACAGCACCTTCATAGACTTTTTGAATCTGTTTAAGTTCTATCATGAAATCCTCTCCTTTTCAAACTAAATAAAAAAGAGCCCTCAGTTACCTAAGAGCTCTTGGGTATGC